>CAZNSB010000518.1:0-3858 GCA_964575155.1 uncultured Planctomycetaceae bacterium
AAGAACAGCAGGTCGTCCATGCGCCGGACCACCTCGCCGGGTGCGAGCGGCGCCCTCCGCACGCCCCTCCGGCCGTGACGAAGCAGCGCCATCCACGACGTCGGGCAGACCGGCTGCCTGACGATCTCCGGCAGCCCGCGCCAGTGGCCGAGGGCGACCATCTGCGAGACCGGGTGGCCGATGAGGTAGGACACGCTCACCGCCGAGGCCGGGATCTCCTCCGGCCCCGCCGCACGCCCCGAGCCGGGGCGAGGGGTCCATCGCAGCGCCGAGGCGGCGGCCTTCAGGGCGGTCAGGGGCCGGTCGGCGGAGACGGCGATCTGCCCGGCGTAGGTGCCGTTGGGCCCGCCGAGAAGGCGTATGGTCCCGCCGGGGCGAGGGGAGAAGTCCGGCCCGAAGAGGCGCCGGTGGACGTCCTCGACCCATACGGAGACGCCGGGGGGGGGCCGCAGCGCCGAGGGCGCCCGGGCGTCGTCGCAGCGGAGCGCCAGCCCCAGCAGCCGGCAGTGCGCCCAGGTGAAGTCGGCGCCCATCCAGTACACGCGCCCCCAGGCCATGCCCTTGCTGGCGGCGACGATCGGGTGAAGCGCCGCCGCGCGAACCTCGACCGCCAGCAGGTTCCACCCGCTCCGCAGCAGCTTCCGCGGAATCTCCACCGGGCCGAGCGACCGGTCCCGAAGCCCCCGAATCCGCCGCCAGCACCTGCGATTGACCAGGCCGCGGTAGTACTCGCAGGGCCGGCCCCGCCCGTCGACGAAGGCGCGCTCGGCGTCGCCGATCAGGTCGGGGCAGTAGGGGAGGAAGCCCGCGCCGACGCGCTTGGCGGTTCGGGTGAGGTATCGTGGAGCGGCCTCACCGGGCAGGCAGATGTAGGCCTGCCTGGGATACGGGGTGGCGAGGGCGTCGGGGCCGACGGGGCCCTCGGGGAGGCCGCTGCGCGCCAGCTCCCGGCCGTTGACGAACACGCGGACGCCCCCGCGGAAGGTCGCGGCGAGGGTGTACCGCCCGGCCGAGGCCGCAGCGGGAACCTCGAACCGGGTTCGGAAGTACGCGGCGCGGATGAGGGGCTGGCGCATCTCGCCGACGCCGTGGCCGATGCCCCGCGCGGGGATCTCGCCGACGACCAGCGGCAGCCGCTGCCGGGCCCACCCGGCGGGGGCCGAGGGGCTCTTCATCCAGTCCGCCGCCGGCGGGGGGCTTCCGGCGTTCAGCGAGATCCGCTCGTCGTCGCAGCCACAGTTCGCCACCTGGGTGACGAAGAACCGCGCATGGTCGCGCCAGTCGGCCCGGGTGAAGTCCGTTCGGCGCTCGGCGTACGGGGGCGCCGACCAGCGCTTCACCGCCTTCTCCAGCCGGCGCATCCCCCGCCGGCCCAGGAGGGTCTGGCCCTCGGCCTTCAGCGCCGCCGGGTCCAGCCGGTCCACCCCGAACCCAACGCAGTAGCGCCAGTAGGCGCTCTCGTCGAGGACGAGCTTTCCCTGCTGCTCGCCGCCGTCGGCGGCGCCGCCGCCGGCCGGGGGCCCACCGGCCGCCGCCAGCAGCACGACGATCAGGCGTGCAGTTCGATTCATGGACTTGCCTCTCTCGTGGCGCGGGCGCGCCGCACCCGGCTTGCCTGGCTCAAACGCGCCGCCGGGAGAGAGGGACTGCGGGAACTTCGCGCCGGCTGCGCGCAGGGCCGCGCCCTTCGGCGCGCCACCGGCCGCACCCCCCCTCCGATCGCTCCGACGAGCTCACTTCGCGAGCTTGTACACCCCGCGCTTCACCCGCTGGTACTGCTCGCCGTCCAGCAGCGTCTTGGCCACGATGCCGTAGAAGTCCTTGCTGCTGCTCCTGTACCCGGCCTTGCGGACGGCGCCCATGATGGCCTTGACGCGCATCCCTTCGCCGGCCTTGGACAGGATCCGACGGATGTACGCCGCCAGGGGCTTGCCGGTGGCGCGCTTCCGGGGCAGGGCCTTCTTCGCCCGCCCCCGGCCGCGGGGAGCCTTCTTCTTCCGCCGTGCCACCTTCCGCCCGGCGCCGACCACGGCGGCGATCTCCTTGTCCAACGCCGCCACCCGACGGACAAGCTTCGCCCGCGCCGCCCGAAGCTTGCCCGCCGCCTTCCGCCTGGCCTTCAGTTGACGACGCAGGTCACTGATGCTCTGAATCTTTGCCGGCATCGCTTTCTCCTGGCCGGAACCCCAGGTCCACGGGCGGCCGCAAAGTCCGGCCCGCCCGGAGACGGGTTCCGGCTGATCCTGGCTCGGCGACTCGCCCTGCCCCGCGGACGGGCAGGCGTCATGCATTCGCGTCCGCGGCCCAGGGGAACCGGAGAACCGACTTCTATGCGCCTGCGTCGCGGATTCTAGGGCCCGAGCTGCCCGGCTGCAAGATATTTTCGGTGTCCTCCCGCGCGCCGGGTGCACTGGACCCGATACGACCGTTGATCCCCCGCCGGGGAAGTGCATAATTGCATTGTCGCTTCGGCTTCGCGGCGGGCAGAAAGGAATGCGAACATGGCGGAGGTGATTCTCGACGACGTGACCAAGGTATTTCCCGGCGACGTCGTGGCCGTCAAGGACCTGACCCTCCAGATCGAGGACAAGGAGTTCATCGTCCTGGTCGGCCCGAGCGGGTGCGGCAAGAGCACGACGCTGCGGATGGTCGCCGGGCTGGAGGAGATCACCGCCGGGGACATCCGCATCGGCGACCGCCTCGTCAACGACGTGCCCCCCAAGGACCGGGACGTGGCGATGGTCTTCCAGAACTACGCCCTGTACCCGCACATGACGGTGTACAAGAACATGGCCTTTGCCCTGAAGCTGCGGAAGGTGCCCCGGAAGGAGATCGACGCCCGCGTCCGCCAGGCCGCCAAGGTCCTCGGCATCGGCGAGCTGCTCGACCGCAAGCCCAAGGCCCTTTCCGGCGGGCAGCGCCAGCGCGTCGCCGTCGGCCGCGCCATCGTCCGCGAGCCCAAGGCCTTTCTCTTTGACGAGCCGCTGAGCAACCTCGACGCCAAGCTCCGCGTGGAGACGCGGGCGGAGCTGAAGCGGCTGCACCGCCAGCTCCAGACCACCACCATCTACGTCACGCACGATCAGGAAGAGGCCATGACCCTCGGCGACCGGATCGTCGTCATGAAGGACGGCGTGCTCCACCAGTGCGGGGCGCCGCTGGAGGTGTACGACCGGCCGGCCAACCGCTTCGTCGCCGGCTTCGTCGGCACCCCGCCGATGAACTTCCTCGAAGGCCGGTTGGCGGCGGAGAGCGGCGGCGTGTTCTTCGACGAGGGAACCCTCAAGATCCGCCTCAGCGATGAGCACGCCCCCCGCCTCGCCGCCCGGGCCGGCGAGAACGTCATCCTGGGCCTGCGCCCCCAGGCGATGGCCCTGACCGCCCAGGGGCGGTTCGCCGGGCAGGACAACGTCCTGTCGGCACAGATAACCGTGGTTGAGCCGCTGGGCGAGAAGATCGACCTGTACCTGGCCACGACCAAGCACCCCCACCTGGTCGCCCGCGTGGACGCCCAGCGCGGCCTGGAGGCCGGCCAGAACGTGTCGCTGCATCTCGACGTCCAGAAGCTCCACGTGTTCGAGCCCGGCGACGACGGCCTCAACCTCAGCCTTGGACAGACCGCCGAGGCCACCGCCTGACCGCCGGCCGGCCGATGACCTACAAGCCCGCCATCGCCGGCGCGCCGGACCCGATGGACAAGTCCCAGTGGCGCCGCAGTGCCACGCCGTCGATCGCCGTGGACGAGCCCTTCGATCCTGCTCCGTTGATGGACCGCGTGCGCGCCCGGCTGAGCGGCGACCGCTTCCGCTTCGCCGGGCACGACATGCCGAAGGTTCCGCTGCTTGGTTACCAGGACGA
>CAZNSB010000519.1:0-3857 GCA_964575155.1 uncultured Planctomycetaceae bacterium
CCGGATGTTCGCGCAGTCCGCCTCAAACTGGGCAATCTTCAGACCGCCCAAGAGCCGATCTCCCGATCTGTAGGCCGCCCCCACTTCCCGGCGGAGCTTATCCAGCACCCCGATCCAGCCGGTCACCGTGTCCGCCCGCCTGAAGTCCTCGGCCACGTCAAACGGCAGGGCGTTCCCGAGCTTGTCTGTAGCCGCCGGCGCGGATGCAGCGGCCGGCGGTGGCCCGGTGGCCGGCGGTGGCCCGGTGGCCGGCGGTGGCCTGGTGGCCGGCGGGGCGCTTGGAGGGGCCGCCATAGGGGCAGGTGGGGAAGTGCCGCCCGGGGCCGCGCTTGGCGACGCCGGCGGCGATGTGAGGTTTTTCGCCACTTGTGACTTGTCACAAGTGGGCGTGGCAGGGATTCCGATATTTCCGGTCTTTGTTGTGCGCCCATCCTCCCCGGTCCGGCGTGGCGCTGGCGGTATCCTGCCGCTCGCCTGAAGCTCCTTTCGGTATCGCAACACGGTTCTTCGGCTGACCTGCACAACGTCGGCAATCTGCTGATCCGACCACAGGCCCCACTCGGCGTCGAGCAGCGCCGTCGTCACTGCCCGGGAAAGGTCCTCTCGGCTCCGCCGCTTGCCGTGCGTGGCGTTGGCGGCCAGGGAATGCGCGAGGGCCTGGCGGCGCGTGCCGTTGTAGACATTCGCAAGAATCTCCTTCCGGCTGGCCGTTCTCATGGCCTGCGCACGGTGGTAGCCATCCGCCAGCCAGAGCTTGCCTGTACCGTCCCGGAACACCGTCACCGGGGGGAATGTGTCCCCCGCAACGATCCGCTCGGCGTAGTCTGCGACCAGCTCCGGGTCAATCCGCTCTCGCGGCTGGAGGTCGGGGGCCTCCTGTAGGTCGCTGAGCTTAATGCTCTGTGCGCGCATTCGTGCTCCTCTCAGAGCCTCTCGGGTGGTATCCCCCACAGTAGTGCCATTGTGTCAGTGTTGGACCAAGGCCCCGGCCGTCGCGATCCACAAGCACGCATCCGGCAGTCAGATATTTGCAGTCGAGGCATCGAATCGCTTTCATTGTGAAGACGTCCGGCACGCCGTCTCCTCCGCGCAGCGCAACAGGGCATCGACAACGGATACCGGGAACCCCGGAAACCGGGCATCCTCGATGGCCGCCAGGGTCTCGGGATTCACACCAAGGACCTCGGCAAACGCGGTCTGCGTCTGGCCGCGCTGCCCGCGCAGGCCCCGGACATACTGGGCCACACGCTTTCCCGGCCCCAGCCAAAGGGGAGTGGTCTGTGTTCCGCTTATGGTCTGTTGCGCCTCCAGTTCCGCCACCCAAGGCCGGAGCTTCTCCAGCAGCTCCGGGCTCGGCTGGGGGATGACTTCGGTGTGTCGGTAAGGGCGCGTGTGCCTGCCGCGCGCCTCTCGCGTGATCCGGTAGACGCCAGGGCCGAATTGTGCCCACAGGCGCTTTTGCATCAGCCAGCGGCCCGTATTCGGGCCCTTGAATTCGTCCCAAACAGGCTCGTCACCCTCTCGATAGAAAAAGTCCACAATGAGGTTGATCTTCGGGAGCAACTGCACCCGGCTCTGAAAGTCGAGGTCGCTGATCTCCCCCGCCATTTGCCTCGCGTAGAGGTACTCGCCGTAACGACGCTCGGCATCGCTGTGGAACGTCCGGCCCAGCACCTCGCTGTAGGTCTTCCTCGCGTGGTACTTGTTTCCCTTGCCGCGCCGCTTGCCGGAGGGCGGCCCCAGTTCGGCCGCGATCTCCTCATCACTCTTGCCCGCCTTGCGAAGCAGCTCCATGGCAAACTGATGGCTGATATGGCTCACGGCTCTCCTCAGAAGGGAAGCTCCACGTCTTCTTCGGGCTCCCGGGGCGCCCCGCTCGGCCCACTCGACAATTGCCTCGGCTCGACCGGCCCGCTGTATATGCGATTGCCGTTGCGGTCCCGGACCTCGCTGCCGTCCCGCCGGGTTGCCGGCCAGAGGCTCGCGCAGTATTCGATGCCGTCGATGTTCACGATCACGCGCAGGGCCGGGGCCTTGGGGTTCGTACTGACTACCTTGAACAGGCTGGCTTGGTTTGTGTAGGGCATCCGTTCCTATGTCCTGTCGCTGGGTTCCTTCCGCTATGGAGCCTCGCCCTGGGTCGCGAGAAGCTCGGCCGCAAGTATCTCGCGAAGCGCGTCCACACCCTCCACCTCATCGAGCCGCTTGCGGTGCCTGGCCGCTGCCTGCCGAACCAGCTCGCCGGCCCCGTCGTTATCCGTCCCGTACGCCCCCTTCACGTAGGCCAATAGGGCCAACTTGGCCCGTGTAAGGTCTTTCGGACCGCTTGCCTCAGAAGAAGGCGCGGCGGCCGGCGCCTGCTGTGGCGGCTCTTCCTGTGGCGGCTCTTGCTGTGGCGGCTCTTGCCTCTGCGGAGAGCGCGGCGGCGGGGAAGGACGCGCAGGCGGCGCATCCTGTGGTGCAGACATCCCGCCGGCCTGATCCATCTCCTCGGGAATGTAGAGGCGGCCAAGCTGACCGGGGAAGGCCTGGCGGTGCGCCAACGCCTCGGCGCACTTGGCAAGCATCAGGTGGCCCTTACTCTCCCACATTTTCCCGGTTCCCGCGTACTCCGAGTAGAACGCCACGGCGCTGTACGGGCAGCGTTGCCCGGCAACCAGCTTGTAGATGGTCTGCGTTGCCGAAAGTAGCTGGCCCTTCTGATACCGAAAGACCGGCTCGTCGCTTCCGGCCTTCTGCCCCGTGCGCTCCGCCACAAGCCGGTAGCCGTCGATGCTCGTAATGTGCGTCCATCGGTAACGGCGGTGCGTCTTGTCCCAATAGGGGCGGAGATAGATTTGCTCTAAGAGCGGGTCCAGTCCAACGGCCTCGCAGTGGTGGCGGAACTTCTCCCATTCGTCGCCCGGAATGGGAATCGGCCTGTTCTCCTTGTCCAGAAGCTCGGCCTCGATAACTCGCCGGGCAAGCTCCCAGTCGATCCCGCCTATGTCAGCCGGCTCTGATTGAACCGACGGCGCAGGAGTCGCCCCCTTGGACGGGAGAGGCACCGTCTGATGGCCTGGCTCCGCGGCCGTCGCATCGCCTCCCTCTAGGCCAGCAATCACGTCTTCCGCTGCCTGGTCCACGGCGTTCATGGGCTCACTCATCGGGCTTCTCGCTTCCTGACGCTTCCGGTCCGCCGGGTGGGTTCGATCCAGCGGCCGGTGGGCGGCAAGCCGCCTGTGGAGGCGCTGTCGCCAGTACGGGTCTTCCATCTCATGGCCTCATATCTGAAGGCGCACATGCGCACAGTATGCAAGTCGCCGAGCGGGGACGATCTGTCTTCGAGCCGCCCGGCGGATGCTGTGCCGCAGCCAAGGAGGGAGACCGCGGGCTTTCCGGGGTTGTTCTTCGCTACCGCTGGCCAGAGGACAAGGCCGGCGTAAGCGGCGCGCTCGCGGCACTCCCGGCTTACCAATGCGAGCGACTCTAAGGCGCCTTGCCCACTGGTGGGCGTGCGCCTATAATGCTCTTGCACGGAGGAGCCAGTACCAACTTCCCCATGGATGGTCGGTGGAGCGATAAAATGCGCCACGACCAGCCGGATCAAAAGAGGGCCGGGGGGGGCCGATCCATCGACCCCTCCACCGGCGAAGCAGACTGCCACGGAAGCGGGATGGCGATGTCTGCTGGGATGGCTCCGTCCAACCGTCTCGCCTGTGTCATTCCGCCAGGGAAGCCTCCATGCGTCCCGGCCACTGACGAGCGCAAGGCTCGCATCCGTGCTCTGATTTCCCGCTTCCATCTTGAAAGGAATTGTAAAGGCGGTTTTCGGAGCCAATGGAGAAAAGGGGTTCGAGTCCCCTCATCTCCATTCG
>CAZNSB010000520.1:0-3855 GCA_964575155.1 uncultured Planctomycetaceae bacterium
CGCTTATGGCGAGGTCGTCACAGGCGAGGTAGTGCTGGACCCACATGGGCGAGTCGCGGAACGTCAGGCCCTCCACGCGCACCTCGCGGCAGCGGACCATGCGGACGAGGTACGGCCGACGCTTGTACGGCCCGGAGAACGTCCTGCCCTGGCCGTCGATGACGCCCCGGCCGACGAGGCCGACGCGCTCCACCCCCTCGGCGTAGATGAGGCTCTTATCCGTGTAATTGTCGGTGTAGGAGCGGAAATCGGCGACCGTTTCCGGGTAGTCCGCCAGGTCGTCGCTGGCAAGCAGCGTGGCGCCGGCCGCCAGGTCCAGCACGACACCGCTCTTCAGGACGATCGTGCCAGAGCGGTAGGTGCCCGGGGGGAAACGGACGGTGCCGCCGCCGGCCTCGGCGCAGGCGTCCACGGCCTTCTGGATGGCGCCCGTGCAGAGGGCCTGGCCGTCCGCTTTGGCGCCGACCTCGCGGACGTCGAGGGTCCGGTGGCCGGCAGCGTCGGCCCCGGCCGCCGTGGCCGCCGCCCCTGCAAGGACCCATCCCGCCGCCGCCCACATGGCCGCCTGCCGCACGGTCGTCCCCCTTTCATCCTGAGGGTGCAAGGCCGATTGTAGGAGCCCCTGGGCCGGCCGCAAGCGCTTCCCGCGAACCCGTGTCATTCCGAGGGAGGTCGCGGCTTGCAGCGCGTACTTCCCCTTGACATGCGGCCCCGCCTACCGCACCCTGAATACCGAGGGACCCGTCGCGTCCATAGGTCTGCGTCGGGGGAGGACGGGGGGGGACGGCGTGTTGCCCCGCCCCGAAGGATAGAACCATGACCGCCGACCGCCTCGCCATCAAGGCCTATCCCGAGATCGACGGCGCCCGCATGGTCCTGGGCTTTACGGGCTGGATGGACGGGGGCGACGTCTCGACGGGCACGGTGAAGTACCTGTCCGAGCGGCTGGGCGCCCAGCCCCTGGCCGAGATCGAGCCGCAAGGCTTCTACATCTACAATTTCCCTGGGCCGATGGAGGTTTCCTCGCTGTTCCGGCCGCACTGCGAGATCCTCGACGGCATCGTTCACACCTATGAGCCGCCCGCGAACCGCTTCCGGTACGACGAGGCGAACCGGCTGGTCCTGTTCAGCGGCAAGGAGCCGAACCTGGCATGGGAGGACTTCGGCGACTGCCTGTTCCGCCTGGGCGAGGCGTTTCGCATCCGCGCCGTCTACTTCGTCGGCTCCTACGCCGGCGTCCTGCCGCACACGCGCGACCCGCGGCTGTACGCCTGCGTCTCGGACCCCGAGATGAAGGCGGAACTGGAGCCGCACGGCTTCCGCTTCACGGACTACGAGGGCCCCGCCCACTTCTCGACGTACCTGACGCGTGCGGCGGCGGACCGCGGCATGAAGATGGCAACCCTGGTGGCCGAAATCCCCGCCTACATCCAGGGCACCAACCCCCGGTGCATCGAGGCCGTCGTACGGACCCTGGCGGGCATCCTCGGCATCCAGATCAACACCGACGACCTGCGCCAGACCAGCGATGGGTTCGAGGCCAAGGTCAACGAGGCCATCGCCGAGAAGGAGGACCTCGCCGAGATGATTCACAAGATGGAGGCCCAGTACGACAGCGAGATGTTCGAGACCCAGATGGGCGACCTGAAGGAGTGGCTGGAAGACCGGGGCATCCGGCTGGATTAGGGCGGGCGGCGTCACGTCGACCGAGGGACCAGCGTTGTCATTCCGACCGAGGCCCTTCAGGGCCGAGCGGAGGAATCTCGCCGGGGGAGCGGCGGTGCCGCCAATGACCAATGCTCAACGTCCAATGCCCAAGCAGGCCTTCGGCCTGGGGGAGCGCGTCCGGCGAGCCGGACTCGTCGCGTTCCGTGCTTGACCTCGTCGTAGGGCCAGCAGGACTAGCAGCCTACAATGTCTATCAGAGAGCGCACATACCAAATCCTTGAGACGGCAAGGCCAGGGGACCTCGCAAGCAAGGCCTTCGATGTTTTTATCCTCAGCCTGATTGCGCTGAATGTCCTGGCACTTGCAGTGGAAACAGTTGATAGCATTTATGAAAGGGCGCCTGCTTTCTTCTACTGGTTTGAGATCTGCAGCATCGCTGTCTTCACCGTCGAGTATCTCATGCGGCTCTGGTCCTGTACATCGAACCCACGCTACGGCCGCCCAATTCGCGGTCGCCTGCGCTTTGCCGTAACGCCGTTGGCCCTGATTGACTTCCTGGCCGTGGCGCCGTTCTACCTTCCTTTCCTGGGCTTGGACCTGAGATTCATCCGGGCAGTTCGTTTGGCACGCGTGTTCCGTGTGGCCAAGGTCGGAAGGTATTCCGCCGCTCTCCAAACCCTAGGCCGCGTATTGTCAAACAAGAAGGCCGAATTGGGGATTACACTCTTCGTCCTAGTTCTGCTGTTGGTGATGGCCTCGTCGCTGATGTATTTTGCCGAGCACGAGGCCCAGCCGGAGCAGTTCTCAAGCATCCCTGCTACCATGTGGTGGGCGGTCGCCACGTTGACAACGGTAGGATACGGCGACGTCTTTCCCATCACTTGGGCGGGCAAGTTGCTTGCCTCGGTAATCGCCGTTCTTGGCATAGGCATGTTCGCGCTGCCCACGGGCATACTTGGTGCGGGGTTCGTCGAGGAAATTCGGCGCGGCAAGTCCCAACTTCCGGGAAAACAAATTACGTGCCCACATTGTGGAAAGACGTTCGACCAGAGCGAGGTTCCCCCCGGCACATAACATTGGGCTTGGTAGCCGTATTGTGCAGGGAGCCGGTCTGGGCAGACGTGTATCGGAACCTGCCCGCGGCAACAGCACACCTACACAGTACCCATCTTCGGCCGGAACTTCCCGCCCCCGCCGGAGATAAAGAGGCGAGTGCCGCACCGCACGGCGAGATTCTTCGGGCCGCCAAGGCGACCCCCAGAATGACACGGTCCAATTAATCTGCAGATATTACTGAAAGGAGCCTCCCATGACTCGCACGCTGCTCGTCGCCGCGGCGGCCGTCGGCCTGCTGGCCGTGCCGGCCGTTCACGCCATCATCCCGACGCCCCAGGGCGAAGGCTGGAAACCGCTGTTCAACGGCAAGGACCTCTCCGGCTGGGTCGTCCCGAAGGGCGACAACGGCCACTGGAAGGTCGTCGATGGCGTCATCGATTACGACGCCCGCAGCGAGGCCAAGGGCGGCAAGAACCTCCGCACCGAGGACGAGTTCGGCGACTACGTTCTCTACATCGAGTGGCGGCTGAAGCAAACCACCGGCCTGTACCCCATGCCGACCATCCTGCCCGACGGCTCGTACAAGAAGGACGAAAACGGCAAGACCATCACGACGCCGACGCCCAACGCCGACTCGGGCATCTTCATCCGCGGCACGGGCAAGTCGCAGGTCAACATCTGGTGCTGGCCGTGCGGGTCCGGCGAACTCTGGGGCTACCGCAACGACAAGAACCAGCCGGCCGAGGTCCGTGCGGGAGCCGTCCCCAAGGTCCATGCCGACAACCCCGTCGGCCAGTGGAACATGTACAAGATTACCGTCAAAGGCGAGGCGGTGAACATCGTCCTGAACGGCAAGACGGTCATTGACACCCGGCTGCCGGGGCTGCCGAAGAAGGGCCCCATCGTCCTCCAGCACCACGGCGGGTACAACGAGAAGACCGGCAAGTACAACGCCCCCTCCAGCCTCATCCAGTTTCGGAATATTTACATAAAAGAGGCAAAGTAACGCCGAAGGTCACACCGCGGTATGAGGCCAGCGGGAGGCTGTTTCAAGGCCCGAATGCCCGGATGGCCCGATCGCCGGGTGGCCCGCCTCCGGCGGGTAAACATGGCCACCCGCCGTTGGGTGGC
>CAZNSB010000521.1:0-3854 GCA_964575155.1 uncultured Planctomycetaceae bacterium
CGGTTCTGATCGCGTCCAGGTCGGCGGGCGCCAGACCGTCCGGGCCAGGCTGTGGAGAAACCGTGAGAAACCGGGACGGTTATATTTTTTGCCCAGGTAGGCGCCGTGCAGGGGAGCCAGGTAGGGCGAGCAACTCGGTTGCTCGCGCGAATCGGCACCGGCCCCCGGTCCTTTGGGCTTTCGCCCGCCTCGGCCCGGGCGTATCATATCAGCAGCATTCGATGAGACGGCACGCCCCCGACAACCCGCCCGGCCCCGAAGGCAGCGGCGGCGGCTGCAAGCGGTTCTCCCTCATCGTCCCGGCCGGAAGCCCCGCCCGCCCATGCAAGCACAAGAGCAGTATGATGCCCCCGATAGAAGACCCAAAAAGGTTCCTGACCCCTTTTCGCCCGTCATAGGCTGACAGAGGAGCTTCGTACGGGAGATCTGCAATGAAAGGATCTTATCTGCCCGCCGTCCGCTGCGTCGGATTGCTTTGCGGCGTTCTGTGCGGGAGCGGTTGGCACCTCGGTTGTAACGGCAGGCAGCGCCGGCTTCGGGGGCAGGAGGACGATGTGCAGTTTCGGAAGAAGGCCCTCGACATTGCGCGGGGGATGACGCTGCCTGAAGGTGGCCCGGGATATATATCTTCGCGCAACAGTAGGGTGCGTATTCGGTCACCGCGGGTGAGGAAGGTCGTGGCCATGGGCCCGCAGGTCCTCCCCTATCTTGTTGAGGCAATGAGACAGGAGGAAGTGGACTTCAACGCCTTCACCTACTGCTATAGCGCCTGTCAGCAAATCCTACGGAAAGTTGATCCCGAGATAAATGTATTCTGGAACGGAGGTTGTGATTTGGTAGAGGGCCCATCGGGGCTTACTCTCATCTCGCCGGGACACCGTGGAGACGTTGCGGCGTTCCGGAAGAGGGTCGTGGACGACATTGTGAGTAAGTGCGCTAGATACAAGCTGCCCTTGCGCAAACCCAAGCAAGGCAAGGAGCGGCGTTAGAAACTAAAGCCAAGCGAGCCAGGATAGGATATCCCAGGATATCCCAGGATATCCCAGGATATCCGGGGACACACAACAATTGGGATTAAGATAGGGCTTTGCAGCCCGAAGGGCTGAGATTCGCCAGCCCAGGCCAACGGCCTGGGGGCGGGCGTATCGCAGGTGGGCGAGCCCTGAAGGGGCGGCAGAAAACGCTCTCAAGTCGCGGTTATATCGCCCCTTCAGGGCTTCGCCGATCACGATCCGCCTTCCCCGGGCGTTGCCCGGGGCTGATGAATCCGAGCCCTTCGGGCTCCCGAAGCGCCACCGCGATTCGCTTATCTTAATGCCATTGGGGACATCATCCTATTGTTTGCCCTTCCTTGACGGGCCGGGCGTTTGGCGGTCGTTCTCCGCGTGTTCATGTTTGAGAGTCCCGGGTGTCGGGCGGCGAGGTTTTCCTGTAGAATCGCCGAGCGGGCGGGGCGGGGCGGATCGGGAGTCGAGGCCATGGACCGGGAAGCGATCTGGATCGGGAACGACCACGGCGGGTACGGGCTGAAGCAGGAGGTCGTCGGGCACCTGGCCGAGAAGGGCATTCCCGTCCATGACGTCGGGTCGGACTCCGGCGAGATCGTGCGGTATCCCTACTACGCCGCCGAGGTGGCCGGCGCGGTCTCGGCCGGGCGGGCGAGGCGCGGCATACTGATCTGCTCGACGGGGATCGGGATGAGCATCATCGCCAACAAGTTCAAGGGGGTGCGGGCGGGGCTGTGCACGAGCACGTACATGGCCAAGATGACCCGCCGGCACAATGACTCGAACATCCTCTGCCTCGGCGGGAAGACCACCGGCGTCCTCGAGGCGCTGGACATCGTGGAGACCTGGCTGGGGAGCGAGTACGAGGGCGGGCGGCACGATATCTCCCTGGGCCTGATCGCCGAGGCGGAGGAGACCCTCTGCAACCCCGGCGGGTGGACCGAGAGCGGGCCGAGAAGGTAGCCCGGCGGTGGGCGACGGGAACGCGAAAAGCGGAGAACCCCCCGCTTCCGCGGGGGGCTGCTGTCCGCTGCACGAGGAACCGTTCGACGCGAACCGAACCCCCCGCTTCCGCGGGGGGGGGCATACTTGTCCGACGCAGGAGCGCCGCGAATGAAACTTGCAGTCGCCATCGCCTCCAAGGACGCCCCCCCGGACGCCTTCGTCGTGTGGCGCGGGTTCGAGGATTCGATCCGCAAGGCGGCCGAGCTGGGCTATCACGGCGTGGAGCTGGCGCTGAAGTCGGCGGGAGAGGTAGACCCCGACGGGCTCCGGCGGTGGCTGGAGCGGTCGCACCTGGCCGTCAGCGCCATCACCACCGGGCAGGTCTTCGCGGCCCTTGGGCTGCACTTCACCCACCCCGACGCCGACCTCCGCGAGCGGACGTTTGGGGTTTTCCGCGACCTGATTCACCTGGCGGCGGATTTCGGGGGGATCGTCAACGTCGGTCGGGCCCGGGGCTTCGTGGGCAAGGGGCGGACCCGCGAGGAAGCGGAGGTGCTCTTCATCGACATGGCCCGTCGGCTTTGCGACGTGGCCGGAGAAGTCGGCGTGGACATCGTCATCGAGCCGGTCAACCGGTACGAGATCGACTTCATCAACACCCTGGACGAAGCCGCGGCCTTGCTTCGGCGGGTCGGTCGCGGCAACATCGGCCTCATGCCGGACGTCTTCCACATGAACATCGAGGACGCTCGTGTAGGCGGCGGGCTCGCCCGGCACGGGGGGTGGGTCCGGTACGTTCACCTGGCCGACTCGAACCGCCTGGCCCCCGGGCGCGGGCACCTGGACTTCAAGGACGTCTTTGCCGGGCTGCGCGAGGGGGGCTTCGACGGGTGGGCGGCCATCGAGATCCTCCCCCGGCCCGACCCCGACACCGCCGCCCGACAGGCCGCCGATTTCCTCCTGCCCATGATCGAGGAATACAACCGTGGCCGACCTTGAGCAACTGCGGCGGACGGCGGGGCAGCTCCGGCTGACGGTGGTGGAGATGATCCACGGCGCCGGCAGCGGGCACACCGGCGGGAGCCTCTCCTGCGCCGAGATCCTGACGGTCCTGTACGACGAGGTGATGCGCATCCGCCCCGCCGAGCCCGACTGGCCCGACCGGGACCGGCTGGTCCTCAGCAAGGGCCACGCCGCCCCCGCCCTCTACGCGACCCTGGCCCGGAAGGGCTACTTCCCGGCGGATCGGCTGGCGACGCTGCGCCAGATCGGCTCGCCGCTCCAGGGCCACCCCTCGATGCGCGACACGCCGGGCGTGGACGTCTCGACCGGCTCGCTGGGGATGGGGCTGAGCGTGGGGGTGGGGATGGCCCTGGCCGGTCGGGCGGGCGGAAGGGACTACCGCGTCTTCGTCCTCTGCGGCGACGGGGAGCTGGACGAGGGCCAGAACTGGGAGGCGCTGATGTCGGCGGCGAAGTGGGACCTGTGGAACCTGGTCCCCATCATCGACCGCAACGGCGTCCAGCTCGACGGCCGGACCGACGAGATCATGCCGCTGGGGGCCGTGGAGAGCAAGCTGGCGGC
This sequence comes from uncultured Planctomycetaceae bacterium, assembly GCA_964575155.1. Taxonomy (GTDB): domain Bacteria; phylum Planctomycetota; class Phycisphaerae; order SM23-33; family SM23-33; genus CAZNSB01. The sequence goes on from CAZNSB010000521.1 coordinate 3,537, forward strand.
CTTCGGGTGGCACTTCGTCCGCTGCGACGGGCACGACGCCGGCTCGCTGCTGGAGGCGATCGAGGCGGCGATCGGGTGGGAAGGCCCGGCCGCCGTCGTCGCCCGGACCGTCAAGGGCAAGGGCGTTTCCTTCATGGAGGGCCGGGCCGCCTGGCACGGAAGGCCCATCGGCGACGCCGAGTACGAACAGGCGATGGCCGAGCTGCGGGCGGCGATGAAGTGACCGCACCGGCCACGAATGGCGGATCAACCATGCATCCACTGTTTGACCCATCTTCTACAGTTCCATTTAGCATGTATCGCTGCAGGCGGAGGTTA
>CAZNSB010000522.1:0-3852 GCA_964575155.1 uncultured Planctomycetaceae bacterium
CTTGACGTGGTAGGTGTCGGTGTCGGGGCTGCCGGCGTCGGCGTCCACGTCCAGGAGGATGTTCTGAAGCTGAAGCGGCCGGTTGACCATGAAGTCGACGTGGTCGGTGCTCTGGACCGTGCCGGTGTACTTGTGGGTGCCGTACGGCCTCAGGGTTGCCAGCCCGCGGTAGATGGTGCCGCCGGCGGCGCCGAAGGCGTTGGCGCCGGCCACCGAGTAGTCCACCGTCTGTGGGTTGCCCGACCGGGCGTAGTAGACGCCGTGCCCGCCGTCGCCGGCGCCGATCTGGCCGATCGTCGGCGTGGCCACGACCGTGACGCTGTGGTCGAGGACCGCCCCGGCCTGGAGGTCGATGTTCTGTCCGGCGCCGCTGTACGTGTACGACTGCGAGCCGTGGTGCATGATCCCGCCGCCCGCCTCGACGGTAACCAGGGCCGTCTCGGCCGAGTTGAAGCTGATCACGCCGCCGCCCTTGACGGTGATGCTGTTGCCGGCGGCGGACACCGAGTCCAGCGAGCCGGGCGTGTCGGTCCGCAGGCGCCCGTCCCGGTTGACGGTGACGGTGCCGGTGCTCAGGCCGCCGGCGGCCTGTACCTTCACGTAGGCCAGGGTGTTGACCTCCGTGCCGCCGGTGTAGGTGTTGACACCCGTCAGGCGCAGCTCGCGCCCGGTGTCGTCGTTGCGCGGCCCGGTGGCCTTCAGCGTGCCGACCTGCCCGGCGGCGTCCTGGACGGTGCCGGAGATGGTCATGGTGCCGTCGGGCACGGTGACGTTGAAGACGCCCTTGAGGGTCTGGGTGCCCGACCAGTTGGTCGCCCCGGTCAGCCCGGCGCCGTCGTCGAAGGTCAGGGGGATGTCGGTGACGCCCAGGGTGCTGTCGACCAGCCCGCCGACGTGGACCAGCACGGTCGGGGCGGCGCTCTGGGAGGCGCTGATCCGCAGCTTGCCGCCGTTGTTGACGTTCACCGTGCCGCTGCCCAGCCCGCCGTCGGCGTTGACGACCAGGTAGCCGCTGTCGACGTCCGTTCCGCCGCTGTAGGTGTTGGCGTGGTCGAAGTAGACCAGGCGGTTGGTGTCGGTCCGCGTGCTGTGGACCGTCAACCCGCCGGTGCCCTGGATCGTCCCGGTGATGTGCAGCGTGCCGTTGCCGAAGGTGTACACCCAGGAGTCTGCCGCCACGTTCACCGTGCCGGAGTAGGCGCCGGAGCCGTAGTTGGACGTGCCCAGCCAGCCGCCGTTGAGGATGATCTCCGCGTCCACGGTGGTGTTGTTGGCGACCTGGAGGAACCCGCCGACGTCGGCCTGGAGGGTCGGGTAGCCGGTGGAGTTGGCCGTGCCGGCCCCCATGAGCAGCAGCCCGTTCGGGTAGGTGGGGAGGCTCCCGGGGACGCCGTCGCCCACCACGACCGCGCCCGTGCCCAGGGCGTTGGAGGTGGTGGGGTGGATCTTCCCGGTGATGTACATCCCGCCGGAGAAGCCGCTGTTGTCGCCGTTGAGGTTGAAGATCTTGTGCTGGTCCTTCCGGTCGGTCTTGATCGTCAGCACGCCCGTCGTCCCGCCGTCGGCGATGTCCCCGTTGACGTTGACCGTGCCGTTCCAGCTCGAGTAGATCGTGCTGGCGGCCGAGACGGTGATGCCCCCGTCGTTGGTGAACGTGTCGGCCATCGTGTACTGCCCGCCGGACAGCGTGACGTCAACGGTCTGGTTGACCCCGACAAGCGTGTTCAGCGTCCCGCCGGTCTTGACCTCCACGCTGACCCCGTTGTCGATGGCGACGTTGGCGGTGACCGTCGATTCGTCAATGACCGCCGAGTCGCCGGCCGTGGCGGGCCATTCCCACGTGTCCGTGGTGCCCCACGTAGTGTTGTTGTTCCAGTTGCCGCTGGTGTCGTCATCGTAGCTGGCCGCGACGGCCGGGCACGCCACCACCAGCGCGCACACCAACAATGCCACAACTGCAATCTGCTTAGCCATTTCCAACCTCCTCAATCAAGGGATCCGCTGAAATTGTCGCGTATCTCCGTTCACGCGGCCTCCGGACATGGGGGCAATCTCCGAAGCATATCTCCATTGAAGCTGCGCTCATTATACAGGGTCGGTGGGCCTTTGTCTAGGGTTAATCCCCGAGAAAAAACTTTCTTCTCCGGGGCGTGGCATGGGCCACGCGCTACGACGCAACCGGCTGGGGCCAACTTTCCGTCCTCGCAATCGCCCCGACGAGTCGATATAATGCGCGAGACACGAGTGGACGGACGAGCTTGAGGGAGCTGAGCCTTGAGAGCCGCCGAGCCTCCCGGGAAGAAGAACAAGAGCAAAGCCGCCCTGTTGGGGGTGGGTCTGGACAACGAAGACGAGATGGTGCGGATCACGCACGGGGAGAACTTCCACCTCTTCGGCGGCAGCGAGAACACCCACGAGCAGATGCAGGAGAAGTGCATCCGGTTCAACGAGAAGCTCAAGAGCCGGGGCAAGCAGTTGGACCAACTGCACCGCGGCGAGTTCCTGGAACTAGCCGCCGAGTGCGAGATGAACGTGGTGGCCCCGAAGAAGTCCCCGAAGCGCGATTCGCAGCCGTGAGCACCGGGCGCGGCGGTGAATGCCCGGCGGGGACCCGGCCGCGGCAACGCTCGGCTCCGGCAACGCTCCCACGAAATTCAGGTCTCCGGGCCCAGGCTGCGGATTCGGGCCTTGCACCCGCAAGGGTGCAGGAACAAGCGGGAGGCGGGCCGCCGCGCACACAAGCGGCCCGCCCCCGCCCCTAGTAAGGACTCCCTCCGCCCGTTAAGACGGCTCATCGTCACGGCGGCAAGTTCGCGCCGCCGGTGTCTTCGTTCGTTCCCGTCAGCTCGCCACCACCTTGGAGAGGCTGAAGACCGGCAGCAGCAGCGCCATGGCGATGCCGCCGACGATGAGTCCCATGACGACGATCATGACCGGCTCGATCATGCCGGTGGCGGCGCGGATGGTGGTATCGAGGTCCTCTTCGCAGAAGGTGGCGACGCGGTCGAGGACGGTGCCGAGCTTTCCGGTCTGCTCCCCGGCGGAGACCATCTGGGTCACGCAGGGCGGGATCAGATCGCAGGTGGCCAGCTCCTCGGACATGGAGGCGCCCTGGGAGAGCCGCTCGCCCAGGCGGGTCCAGATGCGGCGGAAGAAGACGTTCCCGGAGACGTCGGCGGTGATCTCCATGGACTCCAGCATGCTCACGCCGGTGGCGACCATGGTCGAGAGGGTCCGCAGGGAGCGGGCGATGCACGCCCGGCGGTAGATGCCCCCGACGATGGGCAGCTTCATGCGGACGCGGTCGAGGAAGACCCTGCCGTCGGGAGTGCGGAGGAACAGGTAGGCGCCGACGCCGAGGACCAACAGCCCGCTCAGAATGAATGCCCAGTAGGCCGAGAGGAACCCCGACAGCCCCAGCAGCAGCCGGGTGGGGGCCGGCAGGGCAGCGTCGCGCCCGGCGTAGATCTTCTGGAACCTGGGCAGCACGAAGGCGAGCATGCAGATCACCACCACCACGCAGAAGGCCAGCATCCCCATGGGATACATCACCGCCCCCTTGACGCGCTTGCGGACCTGGCGCTGCTGCTCGATGTGCTTGCTGACCCGCTGGAGCATCTTGCCCATGGTGCCGGAGGCCTCCGAGGCCTTGACCATGGACACGAACAGTCGGCCGAAGATCTTCGGATACTTCGCGAGGGCGACGGAGAAGTCCACCCCGGCCTTGACCTGCTCGGAAAGGTCCTCCAGCGCCGTCCGGAAGCCCTCGTGCCTCGTCTGCCGGGCGATGCCGTCGAGGGCGTCCGGGAGGGGCACCCCCGTGTCGACCATGACGGCCAACTGGTTGGCGAA
>CAZNSB010000523.1:0-3851 GCA_964575155.1 uncultured Planctomycetaceae bacterium
CCCCCGCGGCAGGCCCGCCGCTTTTTTTTCAGGCCGTCTGCCTTCGGGCCCAACAGGTCAACCCTCCATCGCAATCCCTCAACAGATTCAACAGCCGCAATCCGAGTCTCGCAAACGATTGTTAACCTCCCCCCAGGGCCCCCAGGCCCGCTTGGCGAGCCGAAGCCCCAGGCCGCCGCCGCGGTCTCCAGGATTCGCGCGGGCCCTGCCGCGGGCAGCACGCGAGCGGGGCAGGGGGGCGGGGGCATCGGAGGGCTCGGCGAGGTCGCGCCCGGAGCCGGGGCCTACTGGGCGGCCGAGATCGCCGAAGCGATCGGGCGGACGATCTTGGGAATGACGACCCGGGTAACGACGTCTTCGCCCATCTCCACCTGGCGGGGGAGGGAGGCGGCCGGGTCGAACCGATCCCCCGGGCGGGGATACCCGCGCACGGTGAAGTAGACGCTGATGGGCTCTTCCTCGTAGTTCCCGGTGCGGACCTGGTAGCTGCTGTTTCGGGTCTCGAGCGCCAGCCGGCACTGGAGCGAGCATTCATCGTCCATGGCGATGACCAGGCTGGGCTCGAAGTTGAGGGCGAGCGCCTGGTTTTCGCCGACGAGGGCGGCGAGCCGGCTGCCTTCCAGGAGGGCGTCGCAGACGATGGCGTCGCGGTTGCCCACGTAGTCGAGGTTGAACCCGTAGACCAGGTCCAGGGATTCCACGTCCAGGTGGGAGATGCCGAGGAAGTAGCGGCTTCGGTCGAGCAGCCACCGGTGCTGGCGATAGGCCTCCTCCACGTCGGAGGGGTTGAACGCCCCGCTGGACAGCCGCCGGGAGCCCAGCTCCAGCCAGCGATACGATCCGGACTGGCGGTCGCCTTCCAGGATGTACTCCCCGCCCTCGCGCTGGTAGAAGTCGCCCATGTCGGGGAACTGCTTCTGAACGGCCTCGCAGAACTGGAGTATCGTCTCTCGCCCCTGCGGCATGGGCAGGGCGGTATTGAGGTCCATGTTGACGAACAGGTCGTCGCTGAAGTTGTTGAATCCGGTGGCCATGGCCGGCCTCCCTGGCCCCGGCCGGCGCCCAGTGCCGGCCGGACCGCCTCAGAGTGTACACCCCGGCGGCGCGGGAGTTCAAGCCTTCTTCGGCGTCCGCGGGCGCCGGCCGCCCCTCCGGGTGCGCCGCCTCGGGCGGACTCGCAGCTGCGGGGGCTCGTGCCCCACCACCGTGCGGGGCGCGACCGACTCGGTAATGAAGGCGTTGCCGCCGATCGTGGCGCCGGAGCCGATGACGGTGGCCCCGCCCAGGATGGTGGCGTTGGAGTAGATGGTGACGTGGTCGCCGAGGGTGGGGTGCCGCTGGAGGCCCTTGATCACCCGTCCCCGCTCGTCCTTGGGGAAGGACAGCGCGCCCAGCGTCACGCCCTGGTAGATCTTGACGTGGTTGCCGATCCGGGTCGTCTCGCCGATGACCACGCCGGTGGCGTGGTCGATGAAGAAGCTCTTCCCGATCTCGGCGCCGGGGTGGATGTCCGTGCCGGTGACGCTGTGGGCGTGCTCGGTCATGATCCGCGGCATGAGCGGCACGCCCAGCCTCAGCAGCGCGTGCGCCAGCCGATACACCGTGATCGCGTAGAAGCCCGGGTAGCAGTAGATCACCTCGTCGATGTTCTTGGCCGCCGGGTCGCCGTCGTAGGCGGCCTGGGCGTCCAGGGCGAGCATCTTGCGGATCGCGGGGATTCGGCGGAGGAACTTTCCGGTCAGGTTCTCGGCCTGCCGGGAGCACTGCTGGCGGTCGCAGCGGGCGAGGGTGCGGTCGAAGCAGAGACAGTGATTGACCTGCTCGGCGATCTGGCGCTTCAGCCGGACCAGCAGGCTGCCCACGTGGTACGGCACGTTCCCGCGCGTCAGCGCCAACTGCCCGAAGAAGCCGGGAAACAGGAGCTGGCGAAGCTCGCGGATGATCTCGACGATGGCGCGTCGGCTGGGGAGGAAGTCGGCGCCGATCCGGTGGGTCCGCTTCTCCGCGCCGTAGCTGGCGAGGATCGCGTCGGTGAGCATGTCGAGTCTGGCTTCCTTCGAACGGGCCATGCCGGCACCTCCCATCTGGCCGGGGCTTCTCCGGCCAGGTGAGATTCTAGGGCCTCGGCCGGGGCCTGTCATGATGGAACTGCCCGCCGGGTCACCGCCCGGGCGGGGGCAGCTCGGCGGGCGGCTGTTCGGCCCGCCCCTGCGCCAGCACGAGGACGGCGCCGCCGGCGACAACGGTCACGCCGCCGGCGAACTGAAGGGCGGTGATTCCCTCGCCCGGGAAGAAGGAGGCGATCAGACACGTCACGAAGGGCGAGCCCAGGTTGACGCCGGAGGTGATCACCGGCCCGATGCCGTGGATGCCGCGGTAGTAGAGCACGTGGCCGAAGGCGACCCCGATCATCCCCGACGCCACCACCAGCAGCCACAGGGTGGAGGGGGGCTCGGCCCCTCGGGCCTGCCCGCCGAGGATCAGCATCAGCACCACCAGCACCGCCGTCGTGTACAGGCTGATCACGCCGCAGGACAGCCGCAGCGGGTATCCCGCCAGATGCCGCCGGACACTGACGGCGTACCCGCCCCAGCAGAAGGCCGTGCCCAGCAGGATCGCCAGCCCCGCCAGCTCCTTCAGGTGGGTCTGACCGATCGAGATCTTGCCGGCGAACATCATCACCACCCCGACCACGCTGACGAGGGCGCCGACGTAGAAGACGGGCCTTCGAGCGAGGGCGCGTTCGGCGGGGATGAACAGGAAGCCCAGCACTATGGTGAACAGGAAGCTGGTGCGGATGACAAAGGCGATGGTGGAGGCGTCGACGAAGTAGGGTGCGGCGGCCCATCCGACCTGCCCGACGGTGTTGATGGCGGCGGGGATCAGCGCCGCCCGCCAGATGCTTCGGGCGGGCGGGGCGGGGCGGCCGGGCCGGAGCCGCCGGGACAGGACCAGCACGAACGGAAGCCAGAACAACGCCGCCGTCGAGTACCGCACCGCGTTGACCGTCCAGAGATCGAGGTAGATGCTGAAGCGCCGAAGGAAGACCGGCACGGACCCGAAGCAGAACATCGACCCCGCAGCACAGAGAACGGCGACGGCCCGGTCTTTGTCTCTCGGGTGCATCGCGCTGTCTCGACGAGGAACCTGAGGCTGCCGGCGGGGCCCGCGCGCCGGAGGGCCGGCCCTATCGCCCAAGGCAGATTGCCTTGTCCCCGACGGCGGGCTGGCGAGCCCTGTCATAGATGATCCCGGCGGACCTGCCCGTGCCCACGTCCGCGATGCGCAGGTGGGCCACGAACCGCGAACCCCGGGTGACGATGAACACCAGCCCCCCCGTGACGCCGGCGGCCGAGCCCACATCGAGACTGGCCACGCCCTCCCGGACGGCGGTGATGGTTCCTTTGATGGCCTTTCCCGCCCGGCGCGAAGGTGGCGCCCGGGAGGGCTTCTCCGCCGGGCGCTCCTCCTCCCCGCCGATCTGGACCTTGTCGCCGGGAGTAACGACGCCGCCGAAGAAGACCCCCGCGGCGGCGTGGTCGGAGACGTCGGCCACGCGGAGCCTGGCCACCACCTCGCCCCCGCGGCGGATGCGGAGCACCATGCCGACCCGGACCCGGTCGGCCGAGCCCACGTTGACCGAGGCCAAGTTGTCGCTGACGAAGATGATCCCCTCGAAGCCGAACTTCTCGTCGAGTCGCCGGTTCAATTCGAGGTTCTTCCGCCGCAGGCGGACCGCATCTGCGGCCCGGTCCGCTACGGCGCGAAGGCGATTCGGAGTGATGGGCTTCTCGAGAAAATTGAACGCGCCCTGCTGCATCGCCTCGACCGCTTTGGGAACCGAGGCATGT
>CAZNSB010000524.1:0-3849 GCA_964575155.1 uncultured Planctomycetaceae bacterium
ATGATGCCGCGGATGAGCGGGTTCGAGGTCTGCCGGAAGCTCAAGAGCGACCCGGAGACGCGCGACATCCCGATCATCATGGTGACGGCCCTGAACGAGCTGGGGGACATGGAGCGGGCGGTGGAATCGGGGACGGACGACTTCCTTTCCAAGCCGTTCAACCGCCTGGAGCTGGTCACGCGGGTCAGGACGCTGCTGAAGTACCGGCACCTGAAGGACGAACGGGAACGAACGCTGGCGTACCTCAACGACATGGACTCTCCGCCGCCGGTCGAAACGTCCGCGCCGTAGCCGGGCCCTGAAGCGGGGGGGAGATCGCGCCATGAAGAAACACGCATGGATCGGATGCCTGCTCCTTGTCGCCGCGGCGAGCTGCCTGGGGCAGCAGCCCGGGGCCGACGGGGCACGCTTCCACCCGACGACGGCGCCGAAGCCGCTGGAGATCGCCTCCCGAACGGCGGCGCGTCCGGGAGTCGCCGTGGCGGGCCTGTCGAACGGGCTGACGGTCATCGTGGCGGAGAACCACACCGCCCCGGTGGTGTGCGTGCGGGCCTACGTCCGCGCCGGGGGGCTGTACGAGGGCAAGTACCTGGGCGCCGGCATCAGCCACCTCGTCGAGCACCTCGTCGCCAAGGAGGCCGTCCACGAGCACGGCCCCGGCCAGACCGTCGCCAGGCCCAAGGCCACCCGCTCCCGCGTCGACGAGATCGGCGGGCAGTCCAACGCGTTCACCTCGCTGGCGCACACCTGCTACTACATCGCCGCCGCCGCCGGACGGACGGGCGATTGCATCGACCTGGTGGCCGACTGGCTGGCCCGGCCGGCGATCCGGCTGGAGGACTTCCGGCGCGAGCACCAGGTCGTGCAGCGCGAGCTGGAGATGGGGCGAGACAGCGCCCAGCGGCAGTGCCACTACGCCCACGGGAGGAACTTCTTCGGCACCCACCCCGCCGGCGTGCCCGTCATCGGGTACCCCGACCCGCTGAGCAGGCTGACCCACCGCGACGTCCTGGACTACCACCGTCGCCTGTACGTCCCGCAGAACATGGTCTTCGTGGTCGCCGGGGACGTGGCGACGGAGAAGGTCCTCGCCCTCGCCTGCAAGGCCTTTGCCGGGTTCAAGCCCGCCCCCCTGCCGGACCTCGCCCTGCCGGCCGTCCCCGCCATCGCCAACACCCGCCGCGTCACCGTGACGCACAAGGCCGCCACCGAGGCGATGGAGCAGCTCAGCTTCCTGACCATCCCCCTGGTGCACGAGGACCTGTACGCCCTCGACGTGCTGAGCTACGTGCTGACGCACGGGGAGTCGTCCCGGCTGGTGCGGACGATCCGGCGGGAGCGGAAGCTGGTGACGTCGATCAGCTCGTGGTCGTGGACGCCGGCCTGGGGCAAGGGGGAGTTCACCGTCAGCTTCCGCTGCGAGCCGAAGCAGGCCGACCAAGCCGAAAACGCCATCCTCGCCCAGCTCCGCGATCTCGCCGCCAAAGGGGTGACCGCGGCGGAGCTGGCCCGGGCGAAGCGACAGAAGGTCGCCGACTTCGTGTACAGCCAGCAGACCGTCGAGAGCCAGGCCGCCACTTTGGCCAGCGACTACCTCTCCACCGGCGACGTCGGGTTCAGCCGACTGTACACCGACCGGATCCAGCAGGTGACGCGCGACCAGGTCCGGGCAATGGCGAGGAAGTACTTCACGTTCGACGCCATGGTGATCACGCGGATGCTCCCGGCCGGGGCCGGTGCGCGGGCATCGGCGGGGCAGGAAGCCGCGGCCGCGGCCCGGACGAAGTTCCTCAAGCTCAAGAACGGGCTGCGGGTGGTCTTGCACAGCACGCCGGCGGTGGAGCTGGTTTCGACGTCCCTGGTGGCCCGGGGCGGGCTGCTGGTGGAGACGCCGGCGACCAACGGCATGGGCACGCTGATGACGTCTCTGTCGACCAAGGGGGCGGGCAAGCGGTCGGCCGAGGAAATCGCCGCCTTCTTCGACTCCGCCGGCGGGAGCATCAGCGGGGCGTGCGGGAACAACACCTTCTACTGGCAGTCGACGGTGCTGAGCGATTCGTTCGCCGAGGCCCTGCCGGTCTTCGCCGGCGTGGTTCTCCGGCCAACGTACCCGCAGAAGGAGCTGGACATCCTCCGCCCGGTGCTGCTGGCGGGGATTCGGCGGATCGAGGAGAGCTGGTCCGGGCAGTTGAACAAGCGGTTCCGGAAGGACTTCTTCAAGGGCTCGCCGCTGGCCATGATGTCGGCGGGGACCCACGAAGTGATCGCCAAGGCCGACCGCCGGGCCATTGCCGCATACCACAAGCGCCGCGTCCTGGGCGGGGCCTCGGTCCTCGCCGTCTACGGCAACTTCGACCTCGCCGCCGCCGCCAAACAGGTCAGCAAGCTCTTCGCCTCCATGCCGGGCGGCGAAGACGCCCTCCCGGCCGGGCCCGCCCGCAAGGTCGCCGCCGGGGGCGAGACGTACGTCCACCCCACCGGGCTGAAGGGCGCGGGCATCATCGTGGCTGCGCCGGGCATGACGCTGGCCGACGTGGACGACCGGCTGGCCATTACGGTCATGGACACCGTCATCAGCGGCTACCGCCTGCCGAGGGGCTGGCTGCACGGCGAGCTCCGCGGGAAGGGGCTGGTGTACGTGGTGCACGCCTACAACTGGGCGGCGCTGGTCCCCGGGGCCTTCGTGACCTACGCCCACTGCCAGGTCGACAAGGCCCCCCAGGTCGCCGAGATCATCCGCAAGAACCTCCGACGCACCCTCACCCACCGCTTCACGCCGGCCGAGGTCGACGAGGCCGTCAACATGATCCTCACCGCCGAGCTGCTGGAAAACCAGTCGATGCGCTCGCTCGCGATGCAGGCGGCGCTGGACGAGCTGTACGGGTTCGGGTACGACTTCCGGAAGAAGTACGAACAGCGCCTGCGCGCCGTCACCCCGGCCGAGGTCCGCCGGGTGGCCAGGAAGTACCTCTCCGGCGGGTACGTCACCACCGTCGTGACCCCGCGCCCGAAAGCCTTCGTGGAAAAGGATTGAGCCGGGTGCCCTGTCAGGTGCCATGCTTACGCAGTCGTTCGCGTAACGGGTGCCATGCTTACGCGGCCGTTCGCGTAAGCATGCCTACAAACAACGTAGGCATGGCACCCAACGGGTGCTACAGACAGCGTAGGCATGCCACCCTCTGGGAGAAACGAAATGAGGAGTGAAGCCAAGCCCGTCCCGCCCAAGCCCGACGAAATGACCGGCATGCCGGTCAGGGAGTTTCTCTCGGCGACCGCCTCGAAGACGCCGATCCCCGGCGGCGGGAGCGTCGCCGGCGTCGTCGGGGGCCTTGGCGCCGCCCTGGGGGAGATGGTGCTGGCGTTTACGCGCGGAAAGAAGAAGTTCGCGGAGTTTGCGGGCGAACACGACGCCCTGGCGGGCAGGCTCGCCCGGGCCCGGGGCATGTTCGCCGACCTCACCTGCGACGACGCCGCCGCCTACACCCTCTACCAGGAGGCCTCCCGCTGCCAGGACGACACCAGGGACGCCAAGATGGCGGCCGCCACCGCCGCCGCCATCAACGTCCCCAGGGAGATGACCGCCCTGGCCCTGGCCGTGCTGGAGGACCTGGCGGCGCTGGGGCAGCACTGCAACCAATACCTGCTGACGGACCTCTCGGCGGCGGCGGTTCTAGCCGAGGCGGTGACCCGGCTGAGCGACTACAACGTCCGCGTGAACGCGGCGGGCATGAAGGACCAGGCCGTCGGCGACGAGCTGCGGCAGGTCTCCGCCCGCGACGTCGGACGCGCCACCGGACTCCGTGAAGCCGTGGAGGAAATCGTGTCGAAGGTCGCATAAGGGGCGACCGG
>CAZNSB010000525.1:0-3835 GCA_964575155.1 uncultured Planctomycetaceae bacterium
GTACTTGCCCTTGTACCTCGTGCACCGCCCGATGGGGACGATCTTTCCTGCCTCCACGCCGACGTGGGCGGTCAGGGCCTCGGTCACCATCTTGCGCAGCTCCGGTCGGGTCTCGATGGGTCGCCCGCCCAGCTCGTTGTACTTCATCGCCACGAAGTCGTCCTTGCGGAAGTACTTCCGCCAGGCGTCGGCGAGCGCCTTCTCGCCGCTGAGCGCCAGCAGGGCCTTGGCCAGCATCGACCGGAGGACCTGGGCGTCGAGCCTGCCTTCGGCCGAAAGCACGCGGGCGTCCCGGACGACGACCAGGCGGGATTCCGCCGGCGGGCGGCAGCGCGTGGGGACGCGCCTCACCAGCTCGGTGATCTCGTCGTCGGCCTTGCCCTCGGCGCCGGCCGAGCGGGCGCTTGTCGCCGCCGCCGCCGCCGCCGCGGCCCCCGCCAAAAACTCTCTACGGGACAGGTCCTTCGAGAATCGCTTGCACATGACCGCACCTTTCCGTCCCCTCGCTGCGTCTATTGTGTCGCCCGCGGCGGCGAATGTCAAAGCCGCTTCGGGCGCAGCGACCTCGCGCCGGGGCGCGTCGCCCTTGCGGGGCGCGGCAGCTAGTGCTCTGTCAAGGTTGAATCTGTGGGTGGAACAGGTTTTCAACCTGTTTGTCTCGCACAGGTTACAAACCTGTGCCACCAGCAAAATGATGCTTGACAGAGCACTAGGTGCGGCGCCTGGGCGCGACGGACCGGCCGATCAGCTCGGCCAGGATGATGACGGCGGCGGCGGCGCCGAGCCCGATCCCGCCGGCGAGGGCCACCGACAGCAGCAGGAGGACGGCGTAGGCGAACACCCGGCCTCTGGCGGGGGGCGTGACGGGCCGGACGAAGCGGCGGACGAGCTTGACCAGCACGATCAGCAGGACGACGGCGGCCAGGACGGTGCCGGTGCCGTAGAGCTTGTGGATCAGGCGGGTGCGGAAGGCCCACACGGTGACCACGGCGTCGCCCGAAGGCCGGGCGAAGTCCAGCCGGACCTCGCCGGCCGGCAGGGCCACCGGCAGGGAGAAGGTCCCGGCGGCGACGTAGCCGGGTTCGGGTTCCGGCGGCGCGGCGGGGGCCGTCGGGGCCGGCGCCGGGCGCTGGCCCTCGAGAGAGTCCAGGTCGGGGGCCTCCGCCGTCGGCGCGGGCTGGACGCCCCCGTCGGTGACGATGGCGGTCGTGCGCCCCGGATGAGGCCGCCCCCGCCCGGGCCGCCCCTGCCCGGGCTGGGCCTGCCCGGGCTGCCCGGGCTGGCGGGGGACGACGACCCGGCCGAAGTTGAAGGTCTGGTCCTGCTGCTGGCCGGGCTGGAGAAGTGGAACCAGGGTCCCTTTGCCCCGCCGGGCGTAGTAGCGCCGCAGGCGGTTGTCGTCCAGCGTTTGCGTCTGAAGCTGGAGGGCCTGCTGCTGCTTCTGTAATTGAAGCACCTGCCGCGCCTTGAGCCCCTTGAGGACCTTCCCGACCTCTTCGGACTTCTGTTTCTCCCCGAGGAGGCCGGTCGCGGTCCCGGCGGCGTCGAGCGTGATGTCCTTGCCCGCGCGGTCGATCTCGCCGGCGATGGCCTTCCGCTGCCGTTGGGAGGCGTCCTGGACGAAGTCCGGCAGCCTGACGAGGGCGGCGTTGCGGCGCGCCTCCGGCACGCCGGCGTTGGGGCTCTCGTTGTTGAGCCACCAGTTCACGTTGCTGTCCGGGGTGAACCTCCCGTCGCCGGCGCTGAGTCGGCCAATGTTGCTCTCCAGACTCTCCTGGTAGGCCTTCTGCCCGCCGAACTGGGCCTTGAGCCTGCTGACGGTCCGCTCGTCGAGCCGGTCGGGGTTCTCGTTCAGGTAGGTCAGGTTGCCGCCGTACAGGTCCTTGAGCTTCCTGTTGAAGACCTCCAGGCCCAGGAGGGCCCGCCTCTTGCCGGAGACGGACTGGACCTCGCCGGCGTACTTCTCGAGGCGGCGGGACTGCTCGATGAGGGCCTCGGCCCGGATGGCGAGCAGTTCGGCGGTGCCGGCGATGGGGGACATGTTCCCGCCGTGGAACCTGTAGCGATACCCCCCCGGAAGCCGCAGCGACCAGGTGGTGCGCTGGACGGGCATGTTGGCGATGCGGACCGCCGGCGGGGCCAGGCGGGCGACGGCGCCCAGCTTCGCGCCGGTGGTTCCGGCGAGGTACAGGACGACCTGGTACGGCAGGCCGGCGGGGGAGGTCTTCACCAGGGGGATGAGCACCTCCCCGGCCGCGGCCCCGGCCGCGGTGACGGGCTTGACGGGCTGACCGGCCACGCGGGCGCTCCACAGCTTCAGCGCGGCCGGCACCCGCACCTCCAGGAACTGCTCGCTGCGGTTCTGGAGGTCCGCTCTGACCTCGTATCGGCATCGCCCGCTGCGGTCCATGACCGTGGTGACGGCCATGAGGTCGACCACCGCCTGGATGCGCTTGGCGCGTGGGGCCGGCTTGAGGTCCAGGCGCATCGACCAGTCGTCGGTGAAGGACTGGTAGATGTACTGGAGGCTCTTGAGCAGCTCGCCGGGCAGGAGCTTTCGCTGCTCGCCGACGGGCAGCGGGGCGAGCCTCTCGGCCGCCGTGACTCTCAGCTCGTGCCGCGAAAGGTTCTGCACCGCGATCACCCCGCGATAGCCCGCGGGCGCCGCCGCGTGCGGGCGGGGAACCGTGATTGCCCGCGTGGACGCGTCGATGGGCAGGGCGAAGTTAACGGCCACGTCCAGCAGCCCGGTGACCTCGCTGACGAGGGCGACGTCCCATCGGGTGCGTCCGCCCCCGGCGTCGGCGGTGCTGACGCTGCGGAGGGAGCGGGAAGCGACGGCGACGTGCGGGGCGTACTCGCTCGGCAGCGTGAAGCGCACCCGGTCGATCGGCGAGCCGCCGATGTCGTACCGCAGCCGGTAGGTGTACCACGCGGCCGTGGGGCGGACCGTCACCCCGCCCAGGACCTCCACGCGGAGCCGGGTCGGCAGCCGGCGGACGCGCAGCACCAGCGTGGCGCCCGGCGTGTCGTAGCGGTAGGCGAAGCGGATGGACCGCACCTGGGCGGGCTTGAGCCAGTCGCGCATCTGCTGGGGCGGGATGGGCCTGAGGTTCTCGACGGCGGCGGTCTGTGCATCGAGGGCGGCTTCGAGTTGCACGGCGAGGCGGCCGGCCTGCTTTTCCCCCGGCCGCCCGGCCGGGTCGATCGCCGTCACCGTCGGCACGGAGAAGTTGGCGAGCGGGACGTCCTTTCGGACCAGCACCAGGGCCAGCTCCGTGGCGGCGACGGCAAGGCGGAAGCTCACGTGCAGCCGCCGACCCGTCGGCACCGGCTGGACGTAGTGGTCGCTGACGGCCGGACCCACCACGCTCAGCAGCTCGTAGCCTTCCGGGAGGGCGAAGCTGGCGCCGAAGATCCGCCCGCGGCGGGCGGCGAGGCGGGCGCTGACGAGCAGCTCGGCCCGGTCGGCGGCGACCCGCACGAGCTGGTCCAGCCGGACCTCCGGCGCCACGGACAGCCGGCCCAGCTTCAGCGAGCGGCGGAAGGGGCGGTACGGCCAGTCATAGCGCCGGACGGTGCGGACGGGGGCGGCGGTGTCGGCCTGCTCGTCCACGCCGTTGGACCCGCTGGCCCGGCGCCCGCCGGCGGCGTCCGCCACGCTCACCGTCACCCCCCCGGCGGCGCGCAGGGTGACGCTGCCGCTCTCCCGCCCGACGTCGGCGGCCCGGGGCAGCAGGAGCCTGGCGGGCCTGTCCAGCGCGCCCAGGCCGGCAAGCCACCGCAGCGTCAGCTCGCAGTGCCGCTCGGCCGGGCGGTGCAGGCGCACCTGGAG
>CAZNSB010000526.1:0-1807 GCA_964575155.1 uncultured Planctomycetaceae bacterium
GCGTTCTTCCCAGGGCTTGCCCGCCTTCGGCGGGCGGCGCCCTGGGCTACTCTCAGTCGCCCCTGCGGGGCTCTTTTCATTCGGTCTGCGTTCTTCCCAGGGCTTGCCCGCCTTCGGCGGGCGGCGCCCTGGGCTACTCTCACTCGCCCCTGCGGGGCTCGTCTTTGTTCTCCGGTCCCTCGTGCCTCGTGCCTCGTCCCTCGTGCCTCGTCCCTCGTGCCTCGTGCCTCGTCCCTCGTGCCTCGTGCCTCGTGCCTCGTGCCTCGTCCCTCGTGCCTCGTGCCTAGTGCCTCGTCCCTGGTGTTTCCAGTCCGCCGCCGCTGCGGGGGTTCCAGGAGTAGCTGAAGGCAAGCTTGCCGGCGGTGTTGGCCTTGACGGGGACGTCGATCTCGACCAGGCCGACCTTCAGGACCTTCCACGGCCGGGGGCAATCGAACTTATACGTCGTCGCCGGCACGCGGACGTGCACCGTGATCGTCACGTCGTGGTCCTTGTGGTTGCGGAGGCTGTACTCCCATTTCTCGTCGTGGTCCCACCGGCCGCGGCGGCGGTAGTCGGTCCGCCTGGCGGTGCAGGCGATGTCGAAGGCGAACCCCCAGGGCAGGCGGACCTTCTCGTCGGTGGGGGTGTGGTCGATCGTCGTCTGCGCCACGTACGTCTCCACGCCGGTCGGGTCCGGGGCGTACAGCCGGACCACCCCCTTCGGCAGCGGCTTGCCGAGGTTGTTCTCTTCGGAGTTCTTGAACTCACTGACCACCCGTACCAGCCTGGCGTTGAGGCTGCGGTCGTAGAGGTATCCGCGCCGCAGCCTGATCCCCGAGCCGCTGACCAGCTCGATCTGCTTGGTCTCGGCGCTGGCGATCGTCGTCGGCCGGCCCAGCGTGTACAGGTGGTACTCGAAGAAGGACTTCTCCTTGAACTGCGGGGCCGACCCCGAGTGGGCCCTGTTATCCGACGCGTTTCTCCGAAGAAGGATTTCCTGCTGCTCTTCGCGGATGAGGTTCACGTCGCCGGCCATCAGCTTCAGTTGGGCGTCCTTGTAGGTGATGCCGGAGTGGTTGGCCACGGTGGCGTAGCCGACCAGATCCGCGGTGTCGTAGATCTGTGGCAGGTCCTTTTCGTCGTCGGCGGGCTTTCCCTCGGCGAGGCGGAGCTTGAGGACGTAGTCGGCCCGCCAGGAGAGGCCCTCGGTCATGTAGGCGACCTCGAACTGCTGGGCCCGTGCGGCCGCGGCGCTGTGCAGCAGCCACATCAGCGTCGGCGTGGTCAGCAGGCCCTTCGGGAGCCTGGCAAAGCGGATGTCCTTGACCTGCTCGCGGGCGACGTTCCGCGGGCCTTCGCCCGGCGGCTGGATCACCAGCGTGACCCCGTCGAAGCTCAGCAGCGTGCCGGTGAGCATCCCGCCTTTCTTGAAGGTCACGCTGAGGGTCTGGTCGATGTGGCGTTTGAGCACGGCCTCGGCCGAGGCCAGGTCGTACTGGTAGTTCTGCTCGAGGATGGCCAGGCCGCCGGGGCGGTCGAGGCTCCGCAGGCGGACCGTGTCCGGCTTGATGCCCGCGGGCACGCCGGTGAAGCGGACCTCGGTGGCGCCGCGGTTGAGGTTTCGGATGACCCGCTGGTCGCGGACCAGGGCCAGCCCGCGCCATCCGCGGCGCCAGGGCATGGGGGGCATCTGGCCCGGGCCGCCCTGGGCGCCAATCTGGTCCATCTGCATAGTGACCTGCCCTCCCGCCTGGCGCATCTGGACCTCGGCCCGCTGAGGGGCGTATCGGGCGCCGGGCGAGCCCTCGGGCTCGGAGAGGATGGT
>CAZNSB010000526.1:1817-3147 GCA_964575155.1 uncultured Planctomycetaceae bacterium
GGATGGTCAGGGAGACGTTGAGCTTTTGGATCTCGACGGGCTCGGCGAACGCCGGCGGCGTGGTCGGCCAGAGGAGCCAGGCGGCTATCGCCACCGCGACCATGGCGGCGACGCCTCCTGCCGCTGCCAGCCAGCGCCGCCGCTGAAGGCGCGCCTTCGCCGGCCCGCCCAGCCTGGCCGCCCGCTCCCGCAGCGCCGTCGGCGCCGGCTCGCCGGCGCGGTACCTGGCCATGGCGGCCCGCCCGAGGCGGAGCCGGTCGTACTCGCCCCGGCAGGCCGGGCAGGTGCGGAGGTGCTCGGTGAGGGCCCGGCGGCGGGCCTCGTCCAGCTCGCCGTAGATCAGCTCGACCAGGCTGTCGCGCAGCTCCTGGCAGGTCATGGTTCCAGCTCCCGCGCGAACGGCTTGAGCTCGTCGGCGAGCTTGCCGAGGGCATACCGGACGCGGCTCTTGACCGTGGCCGGCGGCACCCCGAGCAGCTCGCCGATCTCGCTGAACGTGAGCCCTTCGCTCTCCCGCAGGGCCAGGGCCTCCCGCTGGGCCTCGGGGAGCCTGGCGACGGCCCGGTCGATGGCGTCGGCCAGCTCGCCGCGCCCCGCGACCGCTGGCGGGGAGTCCTGCGGGTTCGTCGTCGGCTCCAGGCTCATCGGTTGTTCCCTCGGCCGGACGCGGGCCCGGCGGAGCCGGTCAAGCCAGTGGTTCCGGGCGACGGCGAAGACCCACGTCCTGACGCCCGCCCGGCCGTCGAAGCTGTGCCGTTTCTCCCAGGCCTTCAACAGCGTCTCCTGGGCGAGGTCCTCGGCTTGGTCCCAGTCGCCGCACATGCCGAAGAGGTATCGGCGGACGGCGCTTCCGGCGTCGCTCAGGGCGGCGCGCAGGGCTGGCTCGGCCGGCGCGGCTGCGCGTGCCGGCTCCCGCCGCGGCGCCCTGCTGGCCTCGCTGCCCGCCACGTACGCTCCTGAAAGTGCTGACTCGCCCCCTTAGACGCAGCCGGGGGCCTGGGGACTTGCCGCCGGGGCTTTTTTTCCGCGCGGATCGCGCCCGGCCCGGATAGGGTTTGCAATCCCGGCGGCCCAAGGCAACAATAAGCCGCTTGATCGCCTGCAACGCTATCATGGAGAGGTGCGCATGGCCAAGACGAAGCACTACCACGTGAAGGACCTGAAGCTCGCCCGCGAGGGCAGGCGGCGAATCCTCTGGGCCGACGGCGACATGCCGGTGCTGGCCCTCATCCGCAAGCGGTTCGCCAGGGACAAGCCCCTCCGCGGGCGGCGGATCAGCGGCTGCCTGCACATCACCGCCGAGACGGCGAACCTGGCCCGGACATTAAAG
>CAZNSB010000526.1:3157-3833 GCA_964575155.1 uncultured Planctomycetaceae bacterium
GTCGTCCTGTGCGCGTCCAACCCCCTCAGCACCCAGGACGACGTCGCCGCCGCCCTCGTCGCCGAGTACGGCATCGGCGTCTTCGCCGTCCGCGGAGAGAACCGAAAGACCTACTACGACCACATCGTCGCCGCCGTTCGCCACCGCCCGACCATCACCATCGACGACGGCGCCGACCTGGTCAACATGCTGCACACCAAGATGGCCGGATACGCCGAGGGCGTCATCGCCTCCATGGAGGAGACGACCACGGGGATGATCCGGCTGCGGGCGATGGAGGCGGCCGGGAAACTGGCGGTCCCCATCCTCGCCGTCAACGACGCCGACACCAAGCACCTCTTCGACAACCGCTACGGCACGGGGCAGAGCACCATCGACGGCATCATCCGCGCCACCAACATCCTGCTGGCCGGCCGGAACTTCGTAGTCTGCGGCTTCGGCATGTGCGGGCGGGGGGTCGCCATGCGCGCGCGGGGAATGGGCGCCAAGGTGATCGTCTGCGAGGTGGACGAGCTGCGGGCACTGGAGGCGGCAATGGAGGGCTACCAGGTGCTGCCGGTGGCCGAGGCGGCGGAGATCGGCGACGTCTTCATCACCGTGGCGGGCAATACGTCGGTCATCCGCGGCGAGCACATCGACGCCATGAAGGACGGCGCGATTCTCGGCAACTCCGGGC
>CAZNSB010000527.1:0-575 GCA_964575155.1 uncultured Planctomycetaceae bacterium
CGTCTCGGCATAGCCCGTCTTCCCCAGCGTCATGAACAGGTCCAGCCAGGGAAGCAGGCCGTTGCGCGTCCGCATGACCTGGAGTTCCTCCCGCTGGGCCAGGAGGCGGGTCTGGTTCAGTTCCGGTCTCATGCGCAGCCCAGCGCGTATGTGGGACTCCACATCGTCAGGCAGGGCGCGGGACATCTCGAGGGCATCGACGAATTGAAGGTTGCGGCCCTCCCTCTGGGCCCGGGGCGGGCTCAGAAACCCCAGCAGGAGGGCCTTCGCCAGGGCCATTTTGCCGTGGGCATCGACGAGGTCCTGCCGCCGCAGGGCCACCTCGGCCTCGGCGGCGGCGGAATCGGTCGCGGATGTCGCGCCCGCCAGGGCCCTGGATCGGGTGTCCCTGAGGAGTTGCTCGGCCAGCACGATGGAGCCCTCGTAGATCGCGATCTGACGCTTCGCCAGGGCGTAGTCCCAGTACGTCTGCTCCACCAGGGCGACGAGCGCCTCGGCAAACCCGCGGACCTCGTACTCCGAAGCCAGCACGTCCAGCCGCGCTTCGCGCACCCGCGCCAGGTTGACCACCGTTC
>CAZNSB010000527.1:585-3833 GCA_964575155.1 uncultured Planctomycetaceae bacterium
ACCCAGGACGCCGCCTCCAGTTCCACGGTCGTGCCGGTGGGGAAGAGTTTTGTCAGCGTCGCCTCGCCGACGACGCTGTCGGTGTTGTACCTGAACCAGTCGCCTCCGGAACTCAGGTCCTCGGCCCGGGCCCGTTCGTGGCCGAGCATCGCCGCGAGCAGCGGGTCGAAGACCGCTTGCTCCTCTTCCGCGTAGGTGTCCAGGATGCGGGGCTCAAGCCGCTCGACGGCCAACTCCGGGTTGTTCTCCATCGCCATAACGATGGCCTGCGCGACGGAAACCCTCATAGGTCCTTGGGCGACGACAGGGAGCGGTCCGGCCGCCTGGCTGCCGGGCAGGGCCTTGCCCGGCGACCCGGCCGTGGCGCCCGGCGCCGGGACGTTCACGGTCCGTGGCCCCGCGTCCCCGGTTGCCTTAGGGGCAAGGCCGGTCGCATTCGACGAAGGGACTCTATGCCCTCCGCCCTCGGACCGCGCGCTCGCAGGTCGCACCCCGGGGCCGGTGTACGCATCCGGGCCCACCGTCCGGCGGAGCATGCAGGCTGACGGCAACAGGGCACTGAGCCCCACCAACAACCAGCAGGACGCGCCCCTGAACTCTCCGGTTCGACCTTTCATGCGTCTCCTATGCGCATCGTGCGCGTTGTTGCGGCCGATCCCGGGCTCTTGGCTTCCGAGGAGCACCCCGTCGGAGTGCCTCAGCCCCAAGGCACCGACAGGCCCGTTCCTGAAGGCCAACGCCGTGATATTCTGTGATACCGAACCTTAAGGGAACCTGAAGAAATGGGGAATCTCCACAATGATGCCGGGACAAGGGAATGACCGGTGCGTCCCAAGAACTCTGTCCGAGGTCTAGCAGGCCGCTAAAGAATGCGGCCAGCCCGTGTTAACCTGCCCGCGAAAGGTCTGAAGTGTCGGAAAGTCCTATCCGGGACGACGCTGATCAAGGGCGATTCTGGTACAATGCCGCCATGTCACCTCGCGGCAAGTCCTCTGGATCTGGCCATCGGGGCGGGCGGTCGTTCGCCACGACGCGCTGGAGCCTCGTCCTGACCGCTGCGCACGACAGTCGGCCCGAGGCCCAGGCCGCCCTGGCGACGTTGTGCGAAACCTACTGGTATCCGCTTTATTACTACGTCCGCCGTCGCGGCTACCGGGCCCGCCCCCCCGGTCCACGCGCGCACCCCGTCCTCCGAACCATTATGGGAGCCGAACCTTAAGAGAACCTGAGGGGGGGGGCGTTACGGCGGGGGCGGTGCCCCGTCAGGCGGCGCGGCGAAGTGATCGAGCAGGCCGCTTGACCCACCGGAGGTTCTCCACAACCTCCTGGGGGATCCGCTCGCTGTCGTGGCGAACGGCCCCCACGGGGCAAACGTCGTGGCATTTGCCACAGCGAATGCACGCCGCCTGGTCGATACAGGCCAGGTTCTGATCGTCGAGCACGATCGCCCCGACGGGGCACGCTTCGACGCACGTCCCGCAGGACGTACACTTCTTTTGATCCACCCACGGCATACAGCACGCTCCTTTCCTGTGCGCTACCGCTTGGCGGCGGGGCCCGCCCCGGCATGGAGGTCCAGCGTGATGCGGACCGGGCAGTTCAGCGCCGTCGAAACGGGACAGTACTTCTCGATCTTCTCTCTCAGGCGGAGCGGCGCGGCTCGCTGCTGCGCCTCCTCGTCCGGCACCGTGGCCTGGATGGTCACGTCAATGGACGTAAACCGGAGCCCGCCCGGCGTCTTTTCCATACGGCCCGTCGCGGCGCTGGAATACGCCTCCAGCGGCACGTCGAACCGGTCGGCGAAGTAGAGAAAGGTGCTCATGAGGCACCCGCCCACCGAGGCGACAAAGAGTTCCTCGGCGGACCACACGCCCTCCGGTCCGCCGAACTCCGGGGGGGTGGCCACCGGCAGCGGCGGATTCGCACGGGCCGACAGCCGGCCCTGCCTCGCCTCTTCCCATTGCAGGTTCACGGTGAAGTCGGGCATGGTCGTTCGCTCCTCATGGCCTGGGCGCGCGGCTTGACCCCCGGTGACGCGGATGGCGTGCAGCCGCTCAGAGCCTATCCTAACGCTACTTTGTCAACCCGGCCTAGCGCCAAATGGGGATAGCGCGGTGGGCAATCTTGCCCACCGCGCGGTGCCCAGGACTGGACACCGCGCTCCCGTTGCCGTGCTGGCGTTGAAGTTGACAAAGTAGCGTTAAGACCACCGGGCCGAAAGCAGCATCGTCCCGCGCTTGCCAAAGCGGGGCGGCGCGGTTCACGGCCAGACCTTGAGCACCTGCTTGCCGCCGTCGCGGAGTGCGAACGGCCCGGGGAACGGATTCTCCGCGTTCCGCTGCTTGCCGAAGTAGTCGGTGTCGATGCGGTACGGCGAGCCGTCGGGCTGCTCGTACGGCAGGTCCGGGACGGCCGCCCGTCCGAGCCGTGCGGTGGCCACGAGGTGGCGGGCCGGCTTCCCGGCCCACGCCTTCTCGAGCGAGACTTCGAGCGCGACGCCGTCCGGCTTTTCGATCAGGCGGATGCCCGGGTCGAATCCCTCCCGCACGAGCGGGTTCTCCTCGTGCTTCGAGGGCTTGGCGCCTTTCAGGAACACGTTGCCGTCCATGTGGACCGGCCGCGTGGCCTTGTCGTACGCGGCCAGGCCCGCCAGCCCCACGAAGAGGTTGTTGAAGAACCGGTCGTCGCCGCCCTGGATGTTCCGCAGGCCCGCCACGGCGGTCGAATGCGGCGGATGGAACGGGGTCTCGCGCCTCAGTTCCGGCCGGTGCCCGAGGCGCCCCGCGAACAGGTTGTGCACGTAGGCGCCGCCCTCGGACATGTCGAACAGGGACGTCGGCGAGAGGAAGATGTTGTTGTCCACCAGGAACGGCCCGTGGTCGACCTCAACGAACAGGTCCTCCCGCGGCCCGTTGTCGTGGAGCAGGTTCCGCGTCACGCGCGTGCCCTGCGCCATCCAGTCGAGCCAGATGCCGCGCGAGGTGCGGAAGATGTGGTTGCGGCTGATCTCGGTGTCGATGGCGGCGTGGATCTTGATGCCAGCCATCTCGGCGCCCGTAAACAGTTGCCGCACGTGGATGTCGTGGATGACGTTTCCGGTGATCGTGCTGAAGACGGCCCCCATGCTGCCGACGAGGCCGGCCTGCTCGCAGTGTGAGATGTGGTTGTTCCGGACGACGTGATGGCCGATGTTTTCCCGGGACCAACCCTTTTTCAACGCGCGGTTGATCGTGCCGACGTAACCCTTC
>CAZNSB010000528.1:0-3833 GCA_964575155.1 uncultured Planctomycetaceae bacterium
CAATGAGTACGACGCCGGCCCGATCATCGTGCAGAAGGCCGTGGCGGTCCTGGAGGGCGACGACGCCGACACCCTGGCGGCCCGCGTCTTCGAGCAGGAGTGCATCGCCTACCCCGAGGCGATCCGCCTCTTCGCCGAGGGCCGGCTGAGGATCGAGGGGAACGTGGTTCACGTCGCGCCGGAGTAGGTTGATCCCGGAACGACAAAGCCCACGGAAAGCGTTCCGTGGGGTTCAGGGGCGCTGGACGGTCTTTCACTTCCCCGACGGCTTGGCGATCCGGAGGAAGACGTTCTCGACCTTTTTCCCGTCGCAGGTGACGCTGTAGTCGCCGGGGGCCTCCATCGCGACGGTCTTCTCGGTCATCTTCCCGTCGAGCTTGTAGCCGTGGGTGATCTCCACGGCCGGGTCGTGCGGGACCGGCGGCGTCAGGTGCAGGCAGGCCCGGATGACGTTGACGGCCGGGCGGCCGTAGAAGCGGACGTAGACCAGCTCGGCGGGCTTGTCCAGGCGGACGTCCGTGTCGTGGTTGTACCGCCAGTGGCCGACGTAGGTGGGGACCTTGGCGCGGTAGATCTCCTTGAACTCTTCCGGCTTCCCGACGGCGTAGCCGATGTGGTTGGCGGTGTTCTTGGCGGCTTGCTGCTGGTGGGTGGTGAAGGTCCCGCCGACGCTGAACCAGGCGATCCTCGTGCCCGCCGGGGCGGTCAGCTTGACGACCACCGGCCCGACGATCCGCTGCAGGTGCTTGTCCGGCGCATACCGCTTCGGCATCTCCGTGACGTACTTCTTGAGGTCGTCCGGGTCGGCGACGTTGGGCAGGACCAGCTCCGCCATGGTGGGGCCGTCGTAGCGGTCGCCGCAGTCATAGCGGCACTTGTTGGCGCCCGGCTTGAGGCGCGGCAGCGAGATCGGCGCCACCTGCACCCAGGTGTCGATGGCCATCGACCGCACGGCCGTCTGGCCGGGCTTGCCCTCGAATGCGAGCTTGACGAGGTAGCCGTACTTGCCCTTCACGTGCTTCGTCAGGTCGAGGGTGGCCTTGGCCGCCGGCTTGACGAAGCCGACATTCTCCCAACTCATGCCGTTGTCGGTGGAGACCGAGAGCTTCGCCTCGGCGGCATCGAGCGTAATCACCGAGGCCTCCGCGTCGTCCTCGATCTCGTCCAGGTCGTTGACCTTGGCGACGATGATGAAGGGCGTGAAGACGTCGAAGACGACCTCGCCGGTCTCGCCGGTCAGCTCCAGCCCGCCCTTGCCGCACTTCAGGCCGACGGCCGAGCGCGCCCCGGCGGCGAAGTCGCCGCTGGCGGCGGTGAGGTCGGGGGCGTAGTGGAACAGCCCGTTGCCATGATTCCACGGCGTCCAGTCGCGGTGGTTGGGCTTCATGCCGACCGGCCTCTGAAGCAGCAGCCGCTTGGTCCAGCCGATCTTGTTGTACTTGGGCAGGTGGTGCCAGCGCCCTCCCTGCGGCTGCCAGAAGCGGGTGAAGCTCTCGCCGGGGCGGAGGCAGAAGTCGGCGGTGTGGCTGCCCTGCCACCAGCGGTACTGGTAGTCCAGGTTGCTCTTGGCGTAGATCCTGGCGACCTTGGCGGCCTTGGCAGGGGTGTTGTGGTGCGGGAAGAACGGCTTGACCCGGGTGCGGGAGTCCTGCCAGAGCTGGGCGTCCTTGCGGGCCTCCTCGAGGCTGGCGACGGTGCCGTCGGGCTTGAGAAGGCAGCCGCGGACGTCCACGTCGAAGTAGTGCCAGGCGCCGTCGTACTGAATCTCCGTCGCGCAATGCGCCCACGCGGCCAGGCCGAAGCTCCGCCCGGTGGTGAACCCCACGCCGTGGAAGATGCCCTCGACGGTCGGGCCGAAGATGCCGCAGTAGCCCATGTTGTACACGTTGAGCATCTTCAGCGGGCTGCGCATGGTGGAGTATTCGCCGAAGGGGTCCGGCCCGTCGTGGACCTCGTTGAAGTGATACAGCCCGGTCTCGTAGTCGCAGAGGTACTGCCAGACGGCGACGGCCAGGTCGTTGCCGGTCTTGCCGGCCCACTCGTGAAAGTTGCGAAAGCGCTTCAGGTCGGTGGTGTCGGCGTTGTGCTCGCTGGTGACCCGCGGGCAGTACGCCCGACCCGCCGCAGCAAGCCGAACGCCCCAACCCGCGCAGAACACCACTGCGGCGGCAACCGTAACGAAGCTTCGCATTGCCATCTCCTTTCGCCTTCGGGACGATCGTCCAACGCCCGCGGGGCATTGTAGCAGAAACGGGCGGCGTCGCGGGGCCTCTTTGGCCGTCGGGTCCGACTGATTCTATCTTTTCCGGGCGGCCGAGCCGGGCTTGGCCTTATAATGGAATCGGCCGGAGTTGACATCGGCTGTCGCGAGGGAAAGATCATGTCGGGCCGTTCACTGGCGGCGCGCGTCAAGATCGTGCTCTTCGCAGCGGGGCTCTTCAGCCCGCTGGCCCGGACCGCATCCGCCGCGCCGGCGATCTTCCTCGGCAAGTTCGACGCGCCCAGCTTCTGCCAGTACAACCCCTCCTACCCCAACGGAGGGGCGGCGTACTGCCTGCCCACCGCCGCCGCCGACGGCGTCGCCTGGCTGGGCGAGCACGGGTTCGACCGCCTCCCGGCGAGAGACCAGGAAGAACAAATCGTCCACGCCCTGGCGGCCAAGATGAACACCAGCCCCCTGGGCGGGACCTACTGGCCCGACGCCCTCCCCGCCCTGCGCGACTACCTCGACGACGCCTACCACCCCTCCCGCGTCCACGTCGAGGGGGTCGGCCGGGAGGCCGACGGGCTCTTCCTCGACCCCGACGACTTCGCCTGGGTCCAGGAAAAGCTCTCCCGCCCGGATACGGTCGTCATCGTCCTGCGCAACAGCTACCTCCACTTCCCCTGGGCCCGCGAAGAGGAGTGGGACCGGTACCGCGGGCACGCCCTCTTCCTGGCCGGGTACGACGCCCCCGCCCAGAGCGTGTATCTGCACGACCCTCTCCTCGGGCCGGTAGAGCCCCACCAGCCCGTGGGACTGATCGAGTGCTGGTCTTACGGCGTGCTCTGGAGCCACTACCTCATGGACGTGGAGCTCACCGTTCCGCCCACGGCCCCGGCGGGCACGGACATCCAGGCCCGGTGGCCGGACGCCATCGCCTTCGGGGTCGCCCTCACCGGCGACGCCAACCACGATGCCGCGGTCGACGGGCTCGACCTGAGCATCCTGGCCAATCACCTGGGCCAGTCCGGAAAGAGCTGGGCCGACGGCGACTTCAACCACGACGGCACGGTGGACGTGCTCGACGTGGCCGTCGTGGCGAATCACTTCGCCCCGCCCGACGGGCCAGAACCCGCGGCCGCGCCGGAACCGGCAGCGATCCTCTTCCTGCTGCTGGGCGCCGGCGCCGCCGCCCGGCGCCGACGTCCGTAGGCCTGCCCGCAGTTCCGCCCGGTCCGCCCGGCGCCCCGCCGCTGCATTGATGCCCCCGCCGCCCCGCCGTACAATGACTCAGGACCCAGGACCCGTCGAGAACCTGCCAAAGGAGCGCACAATGGCCCTCGAAATCAAGTGGATCAGCCATGCAAGCTTCCGCCTGGCCGGCGCAACCGTGGTGTACATTGACCCGTGGAAGATCGCCGGCTCGCCCCGCGACGGCAACGTCGTCTTCGTTTCACACGCCCACTACGATCACTGCTCGCCCCCCGACGTGAAGAAGGTCGGCGCCGCCGACGGCGTGATCGTCGCCGCCGCCGACGCCGCCGCCCAGCTCGGCGGAAAGCCGCTCGAGCCCGACCAACCCCTCGAAGCCCCCGGCGTCACGATCACCGGCGTGCCCGCCTACAACATC
>CAZNSB010000529.1:0-3830 GCA_964575155.1 uncultured Planctomycetaceae bacterium
GTCCTCTACCCCGTCGTGATCAACAACCAGATCGACCTGGCGCGGGAGCTGATCCGCCGCGGCATCGACGTGACGATCACCAACGCCTCGGCCACGCCGCTGACCGCCGCGGTCGGGCAGGGCAACCACGAGATGACGCGCCTGCTGCTGGACAGCGGGGCGGAGAAGCTGCTTCACGCCGGGGCGATCTGGACCCCGCTGCACCTGGCCGCCAGGGCCGGGAACGTGAAGATCGCCCGGCTGCTGATCGACCGCGGCGCCGACGTGAACCGCCCCCGCCCCATGGGGACCCCGCTGGTCCTGGCGGTCAAGAGAGACCGCGACGGGTCCAACCGGCCCGTGATCGACCTGCTCCTGGGCCGCGGCGCCGACCCGCGCCGCGCCGACGCGTGGGGCCACTCCGCCCTCAACTGGGCCGCCCTCAACCGCAACCGCCCCCTCGCCGACCTCCTCGTCGCCCGCGGCGCCGAGCCGGGCCTCTTCGACGCCATCGCCCTCGGCGACCAGCAGGGGCTGGAGGAAATGATCGCCCTCAGGCCCGACCGCCTCAACCGGCTCTTTGCGGGCATGAAACACCTCGACCAGCGGGCCATGAAATACGAGGCGGGCGTCTCCCCGCTGGACGCCGCCATCGTCTGCCGCCGCGAGGAGACGCTGCGCTGGCTGCTTCGGAAGTGCGCCCGTGCGGACGGCCCGCCCGGTGCCAAGGGCCTTCCGATCCGCACCGCCGCGCGCGAGGGCACGCTGGGGATGATGCGAATCCTGATCCAGCGGGGCGCCGACGTGAACGCCGCCGACAAGGGCGGGTGGACCGCACTGCACTGGGCCGCGGTAAACAAAAAGCCCGACCACGCCAGGCTCCTGATCGAGTCGGGGGCCGAGGTCAACGCCGTCGACGACATGGCCTACACACCGCTGAGCTACGCCCTCCCCGACGGCGAGGACGATCCGGTCGTCAGGCTGCTGCGCGGCTTCGGCGGCCGCGCACGCCCGCGCCCGGCGTCCGCCTCGCCCTCCCCGCAGCCGCGAGTCAACGGAACCGCACCGTGACCTTCCCCGACGCGTCCAGGTCGACCTCGTTGCAGACCAGGGCGGTGGCGTCGCGGGTCTCGGCGTAGTGGGTGAGCAGGCATCGGGCGGAGAGGCCCACCTTACCGCTCCAGCTCCGCCCGGCGAATTGCAGCCTCACCGGCCTGTCCAGGTCGAACATCCCGTCCATGACGTAGACCCGCACGCTGCGGACGCCGGCGGCCCGCACGCTCAGGGCGTTGCTGCGGCGGGCCAGCACCGCGTGCATCCGGAACATGTTCCGGGCGAGGAAGTCGTCGACGGCCGCGCGGGCGTCGGCCTGGGTGCCGACCGATCCGGCGCGGTGCCGAACGCGGATCCGCCGGCTGAGGTCCACCGGCCGGCAGGCAAGCTCGAGGGCCTCGAGGTAGTAGCCCCGCCGGTGGTGCGGGAGGTGGAAGAGGCGGGTGAGCTTTTCGGGGACGGCCCGGCGGGTGCGGGCGGCCAGGTAGGGGGCGAGCTGCCCCTTGGGGGGCAGGCATTCGGCGTGGGCGGCGCCGGCAAGCTCGGTGCCCTGGAAATGCCGGTTGCCCAGGCGCTTCAGCCTCTCGGCGGCGGCGCGGGCGTCGTCGGCGTTGCCTCGCAGCTTCCCGCCGGGGCGGTCCCGCTGGCCCCAGATCGCCCACACCGGCAGGTGCGCGAGGTTCTCCAGGTAGCAGAAGCTGGTGTACGGGGCGCCCTCGAACCGCGGCACCCCGGCCAGCGGAACCGCCGCCGCAAAGTGCCGCGGGAACATCGTCGCCAGGTGCCAGGCGTTGTGCCCGCCCATGCTGTACCCGCTGACGTAGATGCGGTCGTCGTCCACGTTCAGCCGACGCCTCGCCCACGCCAGCGGCTTCAGATACGCCTGTTCCTGGTACGCCCGCCCGGTGAAATGGTCCGCCCCCGGCAGGGTCGGGGCGAGGAGGATGTACCTCTCGGCGGCCGGGCCCAGCAGCCAGGCCATCATCTTGGCGATCTCCCTGCCCGTGCTCTTCTGCCCGTGGGCCGCCAGCAACAGCGGAAACGACCGCCCGGGAACGTACCCGCGCGGGATGCGCACGTGGAAGGCGACATCGTATTGCGTTTTCCCCTCGGCGACCTTGACGCTCGCCCGGTGCCACCCGCCGCGGAAGGGCGCGTAGGCGGCGTCGGAGGCGATCATCGACTTGACCCGGCCGGGGTCGTTCCCGCAGGCGGCCAGGACGGCGTCGATCCGGCCCTCGCCCGCCGGGGCCGTCGCCGAGAAGAGCTTCCCCCACGCGGGGCCGGCGGGCGCCCCATCCCCCGCCGCCGTCCACGTCGCCGCCGCCAGGATCGCCCACAGAGAACACCGCCTCATGACCAGCCGATTATACACCCGCCCGGCGGGTGCATCTCTTGTTTGTAGGCGGGGGAGTGGGGGCAGCCCCCTGGGGGCATCTGACAGTAGCCACGGGCGCCAGCCCGTGGTCCGGTTGCGGACCCCACGCACCCAG
Source organism: uncultured Planctomycetaceae bacterium (assembly GCA_964575155.1). Classification (GTDB taxonomy): domain Bacteria; phylum Planctomycetota; class Phycisphaerae; order SM23-33; family SM23-33; genus CAZNSB01. Next base: position 2,526 of record CAZNSB010000529.1, read on the forward strand.
CCCCGCCAGGGGCGATTGACGGCCTCAGTCGCCCCGCCGGGGCTCCATGCGAAAAGGCCCTCGACCACCCCGGGCTCGCGCCCGGGGCTATTCTCATTCGTGCCTGACGGCACGGAGGACCTGTCCATGCATCGGGTCAAGCGGCCGCCGGGTACGCCGGCCGCAGATCTGCCCCCGTTCGCTGCCTACAAACTCGGGATGTCCCCCCCCGGCGGCAATCCGGCAATCGGGCTTGCAGATGCCTCGCGCCCGCCTACAATCTACGCCCGCGGCGGGCCTGGCCGCGATGAAAGGAACCGAACAATGGTCAAGGGCAAACGCGAACTGTTCGTCCGGCACGAAGGCAACCCGATCCTGACGGCCGACGACTGGCCGTATCCGGCCAACTCTGTCTTCAACGCCGCCGCCACGCTGATCGACGGCGAGACGCTGCTGCTGGTGCGGGTGGAGGACCTGCGCGGCATGAGCCACCTGTGTGCCGCCCGCAGCGCCGACGGGATCTCCAACTGGCGGATCGACCCGGAGCCGACCTTCCCGCCCGACCCGGCCGGCCACCCAGAGGAAATCTGGGGCGTGGAGGACCCGCGGATCACGTTCGCGGAAGAGACCGGCGAGTATATTATCGCCTACACCGCCTTCAGCGAGGGCGGGCCGCTGGTCTCGCTGGCCCGGACGCGCGACTTCAAGTCGTTCGAGCGGCTGGGCCCGGTCATGGCCCCCGACGACAAGGACGCGGCCGTCTTCCCGGTGCGGTTCGCCGGGCGGTGGGCGCTGATCCACCGGCCCACGGCCCCGGGGCGGTTCGCCCACATCTGGCTGAGCTTCTCGCCGGACCTGAAGCACTGGGGGGACTTTCGCGTACTCCTGCGGGCGCGCCACGGCGGGTGGTGGGACGCCGGGAAGATCGGCCTGAGCCCACCGCCGCTGGCCACGCCGGAGGGCTGGCTGCTGCTCTACCACGGCGTCCGCACCACCGCCGCGGGGTGCATCTACCGGCTGGGGCTGGCGCTGCTGGATCGGGCCGACCCCACCCGCGTCCTCCGCCGCAGCGACGAATGGGTCTTCGGCCCCAGGGGCTTGTACGAGCGGCAGGGCGACGTGGAGCAGGTGGTGTTCCCCTGCGGGTGGGTGATCGTCGGGGAGGAGATCCGGCTGTACTACGGCGGGGCGGACACGTGTCTGGCCCTGGCCACGGCCAACCTCTCCGAGGTGCTCGACTACGTTACGAGCCTGCCCGTCTACCACTCCCCCGCGCCCGGAGACCCCTGACGGGCGCCGTCGCGGCGCCGACGAGCAAGCCGCCCC
>CAZNSB010000530.1:0-2322 GCA_964575155.1 uncultured Planctomycetaceae bacterium
CGGCCAGGACGCCGCCCGCCCAGCGACGGCGCGGGCGCCCGCCCGCCGCCAGCAGCGCCGCCGCCGCCAGCGCCGCCACGAACAGCAGGCGGGCCCACACGGCCGCCCGGCTCGACGCGAGGGCGGTGTTGACCGCGATGAGGGGATCGGCCCAGGCGAACAGCCCCACCGGCCAGCCGTCCACCCGGAGCTGCGTCGTCAGCCAAAGCAGCGCGAAGAACAGCACCAGGAAGAACACCTGCCAGACGATGCGGACCTTTCGGATCATGCCTTGACCTCTGGAGACAGCGCGGTGCGGGCGTCGAAGGGCCCTGCACCGAAGGTCCAGTCGGTGTGCACCGCGTCAGGACAACCCATTCCGCCCTTGGGGCCTTCGGGCCTGGAAACGATCACACGGGACACGGAAATCCTCCTCACGCTTTCACCAGCCTCGATTTGTAGTCCATGCTCCCCAGCCCGCGGGCGGCGGAGAGCTTCAGCCATTCGATCCTGCCCGGGTCCTTCCCCAGCCACTCGGCGGTGAGGGTGTCGATGGCGACCTGGTCGGTGCCGGCGAGGATGCGGTGTGCCGTCTTGACGTCGCCTCGGCTGCCGCCGGTGGGGCCGTTCCGGACCAGCAGCCGGGTGGCGTCCATCACGATCAAAGTCGGCTTCATCATGCCGCACAGGTCCGCCAGCACCACCTCCAGGTCCTGGTGGAGGAGGCTTCGCGGCCCGCCCAGCAGGCCGTACCAGTTCTTGATCGCCCCGGAGACCACCGAGCGGGCGTGCGTCTTGGCGGTGGGCACGCCGATGACGCGGTTGACCCCGCGGTCGGCGAAGGGGCTGAAGTACACCGGCCACTCCGCGAGGCGCTGGCCGCCGATGCGGACGTTCCGGAAGTCGGCCTCTCGGGGCAGCAGGACCTTTGCCCCGGCGGCTGATGCGGCGGGGCCGATCCCGCTGCGGGCGAAGCACCCGGCGGGGTCGTTGATCGAGTAGTCGCCGACCAGGATCTCGGCGGCGCCGGCCTGTCGGCAGAGGGCGACGACGGCGGCGACGACCTCGGGGCTGGTGGTCGCGCCGACCCAGGGCGGGCGATCGAAGCCGGCGTTGGGCTTGACCAGCACCACGTCGCCGCCCCGGACGTACGCGCCCATGCCGCCGGCCGCCTCCACGGCGGCGCGGACGGCGGCGGCGTGGTCTTTCCTCTCGGCCAGTGCTACCGGGGAGGAGGCGGGGCGGGATGAATAGTCGCCGAAGGCGGGCAGGGATGTGGGGCCCCGGCGGGCCCGGCGGGTGCAGAGGTACCCCCCGGCCGCGGCGGCCCCGGCGGCGGCCGCCGACGAGGCCAGCCGCGCCAGAAACTCTCGACGAGTGGGCACGCCCCTGCTGCCGCCCTGTCCGGTCAAGGTCTCTCCTTCACCTTCTCCGCAAAGTCGCGCCCCAGGTTCAGGGCCTCGATCGCCGCCGTCCCCGTCCGGGTGCCGGTGATCAGCTTCAGATAGTACGCCCCGGACCGCACGTAGCAGCACCCGTACGACGTGTACGCCTTGTCGCCGACCTGCACCTGCTTGGGCCTGTCGGCGGGGTCCAGGGCCTGCTCCGGCGGCGCCTGCTCCCCGAAGACCGCCGCCGCCGCCGCGGGGGTGCTCATCTGGTAGAGGTACACGTCGATGGTCTGGCCGCTCTTGGCCTCGGTCAGCGTCATGGCGGCCAGGCCCGCGCACCCGTGCTTGAGGTAGGCGCCGTCCTCCCCGTCGATCTTCTCGTGCATCTTGTCCGCCGGCCACTGCTGCGGCGGCGTGGTGATCCGGAACGGGGAGAACTTGCTCGGGCGGGGCAGCAGGGCGAGGAGGTCGGCCGTCTTGGCCGGGGCGGCGTGGGCGGTCCGCCCGGGCGGGCGGCTCCGGCGGCGCGGCGGCTCCGGCGGCGGGGCGGGCGTGCCCCGTCGCCGGTGGCGGTAAATGCCCACCACGATCGCCGGCAGCGCCAGCAGCAGCACCAGCCCGGCCAGCGTCTCCGGCAGGCGACGGCGCGGCTTGCGGCCGTTCGGTTCCACGTTCATCTTGCCGGTTTCCATGTCGGCCTCGGCTACGTGCCCTTCCCGGCGGGCAGGTCGATCCGTGTGACCTTGATCTTCTTCAGGTCCCCCAGTCCGACCCCGATGGCCTGGGCGAAGGCCGTCATCCTCGCGCCGTAAGGCAGCGGGCGCAGATGCGCCTTGCGACGGGCGTCCTCGATGACCTTCAGCCCCAGCGCCTCGACGGCCAGCGGGTCGGTGGACGCGATCAGGGCGCCGTAGGGGAACCGGTGAGCCGGGCTGTTAATCGGGCCCAGGTC
>CAZNSB010000530.1:2332-3829 GCA_964575155.1 uncultured Planctomycetaceae bacterium
GGCCGAGAGGATGTGCCGGGGCGGCCGGCCGTCGGCCACCAGGTCCTTCAGACCCTTCGCCCGGCGCTGCTGGTCCACCAGGTGCCATGATACCGAATCCACCGCCACCGGATCGAGCCCGACCAGCAGCGCGGCCATGGGCCAGCGGTGCCTGGGGACCTTGCCCGGCCCGCCGTGATACTGGGCGTAGGTGGCGTCCATCACCACCAGCCGCGTCTTACCCTTGATCGGGCCCAGCGTGTTCAGCTCGGGCAGGTTCTTCCAGAGCCCGTCCCACATGTCCGGCCGGCCGTGAAACGCCTGGGGGTTCTTCACCGATCCGAGGTGGAGCTTCAGGAGACAGGACGGCCCGCGAGAGCGGTGGGTCTTGCAGACGGGGGCGCTGACGAGGGCGGTGGCGTGGTCGGTGAAGACCTTGGCGAACCGGGTGGTGATGCCGGCGGAATGGATCTTCACGGGCTTGCCCCACCCGGCGTACTTTCCGCGATACCGCGTGCACCGGCCGATGCGGACGATGCGCCGGGCCTCCACGCCGACGTGTCGGCCGAGCCCGTCGGCGATCAGGGCGCACAGGGCCGGGCTCGTCGCCAGCGACAGCCCGCCCATCTCGTTGTACTTCAGGACGACGAAGTCGTCTTTCTTGAAGAGCTTCTTCCAGGCGTCGGCGGCCTTCTCGGCGCCGGTGAGGGTGCGGAGGGCGGCTTCCAGCATGGCGCCGAGGAACTGGGGGTTGGCGAGGCCCGTCGGCGAGACGGCCCGGGCGTCCTTGACCACCACCACGTGGGCCTCTTTCGGGGGGTCCGAGCGCGTGGGGATCTTCTCCGCCAGCCGGGCGAACGCCGAGCCTGCGACCTCGGCGCCGCCCGATCGGCGCCCCGCCGCCGACGCCCCCGCGGCCGCGGCCCCGGCCAGGAACTCGCGCCGGGACACCCGCTTGGCTTGATCGTGGGACATGACCTCACCCGGTGGGCCTGGGCGACAGGTCGATCTCGGTGACCTTGACTTTCTTCTCGTCGGCCAGCCCGACGCCGAGGGCCTCGGCGAAGGCCAGCATCTTCGCCGGCCAGGTCAGCCCCGCCAGCCCCTTGCGCCGGCGGGCGTCGTTGATGATCTTCAACGCGGCGGCGTCCACCGCCACCGGGTCGGTCGAGACGAGCAGGGCGCAGTGGTTGAACCGGTAGCGCGGGTCGTGGGTGGGGCCCTTCTCGTACTGCGGGCGGAGGGCGTCGGCGATGATCAGCCGCTGCTTCGTCCGGATCGTCGGCAGCGAGCTGAGCTCGGGCAGGTTCTTCCACAGCCTCGGCCAGTCGTCGTCCCCGCAGAACATGAACGGGTTCTTCACCGAGCCGAGGTGGATCTTCAGCGCGCACGTCACGCCGCGGGACTGGTGGGTCTTGACCACCGGCAGGCTGATGACGGCGGTGGCGTGCCTGGCGAAGACGTCGCTGAAGCGCGTCTTGAAGCCGAAGGTCCGGATGACGTGCTCCGGGCCCCAGC
>CAZNSB010000531.1:0-2622 GCA_964575155.1 uncultured Planctomycetaceae bacterium
GTCCAAGCCTGTGTGCCGCGGCTGAACGGTGCTGTGCGGGCACTGGGTGAACTGAACGCCAACACCCTGCCCGCCGGCGAGCAGGAGAAGCTCCAGGCAACGAAGTCCCGCCTTCAGCAAGCTGCCGAGGAGGCGCTGCGGAACGAGGAACTGGAAGCCTTGCGCTCCGCCATACGCAAGCTGAAGAGGCTTGCCACGAAGTACCGCAAGCTCATCGGTGCCGCAGAGCTGCAGAAGGCAGCCGAGGTCTGGGGTGACGCTCTCAAGGGCAGCGGCTACGCCGTGAACTCGAGGACAGAACAAGACGGCACGGTGGTGCTGCAGGCCACAAGCTTTCCGATGAAGTCTGTCAACGTGGAACTGAAGCCGGGCGCGGAGGAGGTCCAGTTCGAAGTGAATGGCAGCACCGGGCACGGGGGCTGTGCGCAGGATGTCCAGGCGCTGCAGGCCGAGCTGGCGCGCCGGGGGATGACTGTAACCGTTACCGACTGGGGCAAGGGCAGGCCGGGCTTGGTCGGGAACCGGATTGCGGAGAAGGTCCACGCCGGAGGATCACGATGAGCCAGCCGCGGGACAACGCTTTGTCCAGACCCGACGCCGTGAACGTCGCCCACATGGTCGAGCGCTGCCGCGTGCTTGGCCCCGGCGAGCGCTTCGTGATCTGGGTCCAGGGCTGTCCGCTTCGCTGCCCGGGCTGCCACAACCCGCAGTTCCAGCCGTTTGCGGACGGGACGTGGATGACGATTGGCGAACTTGAACGCCGCATTCTCGCGGTCGACGGCATCGAGGGCGTGACGTTCGCCGGGGGCGAGCCGCTCGCGCAGGCACGTGCGCTCGGTGTCCTGGCCCAGCGGATCCGCCGAACAGGCTTGAGTGTGATGGCCTATTCCGGGTTCATGCTGGAGGAACTCCTTTCAGGGATCGTGCCGGACGCGATGTGGCTTCTGTATTCGGCGGACCTGTTGATGGACGGGCCCTATCGCCGGGAGTTGCCGACCCAGCGCCCCTGGCGCGGCTCGGACAACCAGCGCCTGATTGCCCTCTCGGGTGGGTACGCGGGACAGGTCGATCGCTGGAACGAAGCGGTGGGGCAGACCTTCGAGGTGCGGATCGGTCCGAATGGGATGGTTGAGGTGCTCGGTATCCCGCCTTCGGGCTGGGGGAGGCCGGTCGAGGTGGGCCGGAGTGTGGCGACCTCGCGCGAACCAGGAAACGCCTTCGGGCAGGGAGGCTAGCCAAATGGAGTTCCTGCTCTGGCTGGTCCTGATTCTTCGTGTCCTCTATCGAGCGCTCCCGTACATCGTCGGACTTGTCGGGGCGGCCCTGGTGGTCGGGTTTGGAGTGTCGTACATACCCGGCGGGTACGTCCTGCCAGTCTTTGTCGCATTGGCCTGTGGTCTGGCGTGTGGCCTCAAGACTGTCTTCCCCAGCGGTCCCGCAAGGCCGCGACGATACTCGGGCGGGGCAATGTACCGTCCGAGGAACAGGCGATGGAGGCGGTTCGATGATATGCGATGACTGCAAACGGCACATCAGCACGGACGAAGCGGCCGACGGCGAGAGACCCTTCCCGGCGTTCACGGTGGCGGGCGGTCTCGTCGGGTCGTTGGCTGCTGCTGCGACGGGGACGTTGCTCATCGTGCCGGCGGCCGTTGTCGCCGGCGCCGCGCTGGATGTAGGGCGTCGGTGTTCAGCGTGCGGCACCGAGATCGGCGACGAAGACGAGGCCTACTACCTGATGGAAGAGATGGACGACGGAGTGGGAGCCCGGTCATACCGGGCGGCGAGGTCACCGGCCTCGGCCGACACGGGACCACCCCCGCAGCAAGGGGGCTTCAAGCGGTCCGACAGGTTCTCTGGGTTTCCCCCCTGCTCGGAGCCCGAGCACACGTTCGATCCCTTTGACGAAAAGCCCGAGGACGAGCACGAGGCCACCTTCGTGTTCGATGAGGTCGAGGGCAGGCTGCTTCAGAAGGAGTCGGTGTTCGACACGCTCACTCCTGATGCGGGCCTGCCTGTGAGTCTGGAAGAGGCACCGGGAACGGATCCCGCCACCTTTGCGGAAGACCTGGCGGACGGCTTCCTGGCGGAGCCGGAGATGGGGTTCGACGCGGGGGGGCAAAGCCCGGCCGACGAGCCCGAGTGGTTTCCTCAGCATCCGGAGCCGCCCACGGAGGACCTCGAGCCATGAGAATCTTCAGGCGCACGATCACGGTGGATGCCCACGGCCGGCCCCTCGCCGAGCGCGTGGAGCAGTTGACCGAGGATGGTGAGGGCAACGTCGAGGAGACCCACGCGGAGGCCTTCTACGTGTGCGAGGCCTGCGGCCGGCCGGTCGAGAAGATCCAGGATATCCGTGGGGCTTGTGTCCGGTGTGGCCGGCAGTGCTGCGTGACCTGCGAGGGATTGTGTGCAATCTGTCGCCGCCCCTTATGCGGGAGCTGCCGCGAAGGCTTCGCACAGAAGGGGCTGAGCGTCTGCGACGCGTGCCTGGCGCACCTCCGGGAGCGTCTGGCCCGCGAGGATAGACTCCAGGAGGAGAAGACGGCGTTCGAGCGGCTCATGGTTGCTTATGGGGCTCAAATGAGGCTGCTTCAGGCCGGTATCCGCGAGCCGGGGTCG
>CAZNSB010000531.1:2632-3821 GCA_964575155.1 uncultured Planctomycetaceae bacterium
AATATCCGCTGATCGTCGGCGAGGCGGTCGGCGGCCTCGCCCAGGAGCACGACGATGGACAGAGACTCCTGCCGTAACGTCCTCCAGGCGGAGGGTTTCAGACCGATCGGCCGACTGGACTGGGACCTGCCCGTTGACCTGTGGTGGCACACAGAGCACCGGCTGGAGTTGGCGGTTATCCAGGTCGGCCAGTGGGCGCTGGTCCGGGGGACCAAACACTACCGGCTGACGGCCATGGGGCAAGAAGGTGAACTCTACAGCCGCGACTTGGCGGCATTCGACGCCGACCTGACGACACGGTTCGGTGAAGTGCACATGGTCTTGTCGACGTTCCCGGACATCACGCCTCGCCTGGCCCGGAAACGGATTGCCGAGAAGCGGTACCGGGCGGTTGGCGGGGAGCAGGGCGGGGACTCGCAGGAGACGGCGCGGCACGCAGAGGAACTCGCGGATGAGTTCAGGGCCGCCCAGGATGACTTTCACCGGGACGAGGCCCTGCTGGGCCTCGATCGCGGACACTCGGACCTGCTGAAGCGTTCTCTCAGCCGGCGGATGACGCGGACCCGCCGCCGGCTCCAGTCGCTCCAGAACGAGCGCAAACAGACGACCGCCCGACTTCAGGCCGAACAGTGCATCGAGAAGGAGTACCTCCGCAAGGGGGCGGCCACGGTGGTGCAGTTCAACATCTCCTCCAACATCCAGGTAGCCGAGGAACAGGCCGAGTTCCGCGATGCGGTCCAGGCCGTCGTGAAGGAACTGTGGGACGTGGACCGGTTTCAGATTCGCCAGAAGCTCTAGGGCGGCCGGCTTCAGATCTTCCTCGAAGAGGTGGACGCGCCGGGTGTGGCGTTTGTTACGCATTGGACCGGCGCCGCCCTCTGCCCGCGGCAACTCGACCGTCTGGGCCCGGAGTTCGATCCGCTCCGGCAAGCAGTGGAGGAGCAGTTCATGGTTTTCCCCCGTTGGGATGTTGTGCTCGGTGGGGCTGTGAAGGACGAGAAGAAGCTCGTGGCTGCCCGTGTCGTCCAGAACTTCCTCAAGCGATTGGAGAAAGTGCCTGTGGCGGGTGCCGAGCGAATACATTCCCCGAAAGGGCAACAGCCGATCTGGGTCGGCAATCTCCAGGAGCGTGGCGGGGACCTTGGCCAGCCGTGGGAACTGCTGCTGGACCGTGCAAACCACACCTTCG
>CAZNSB010000532.1:0-3811 GCA_964575155.1 uncultured Planctomycetaceae bacterium
TAACCTCCGCCTGCAGCGATACATGCTAAATGGAACTGTAGAAGATGGGTCAAACTGACCGATTCTGGCGGGCCCGAAGGGCCCAAAGACGTTGGCCGGGGGCGCCTGCCTGCTTGCCGCAGGTAGGCAGGTAAGCCCCCGGTGCTAATGGAGTTAAGGAACCAGCCCCGAAGGGGCGGCAGAGAAATCGGCGTGTGGCCAGCGCCCGGGATCATTTCTGTCGCCCCGTTGGGGCTCTACGCTAACGTCCTCTCCTCCCGGCGGGTGGACGTCGATACCAGCGGCAAGGTGTGGCTGTACCGCCCGACCCGCCACAAGACCGCTCACTTCGGCCACAGCCGCGTCGTGCCCATCGGCCCGCGCGGCCAAGCGGTTCTCCGGCCGTTCCTGAGGCGCCCGCTTGACGCCTACTCCTTCTCGCCCGCGGAGACCCGCGAACAGCACAACGCCGAGAAGCGCGCCCGCCGGAAGTCCAAGGTCCAGCCGTCGCAGGTAGACCGGAGCAAGCCCACTCCGCAGAAGCCCCCAGGGGAGCGTTACGACACGCGGGCTTACTACCAGGCCGTGCAGTACGCGATCAGCGCTGCCAACCGGGCGCGCCGCGAGGAGACCCGTCGCCGGCTTGGGCCGCGAGCCACGAAGAAACAGGTCCGGGAGGCCTTGGCCAAGGTGGAGATCCCCCGCTGGCACCCGCACCAGCTCCGCCACACGGCCGCAACGCTCATCCGCAAGCAGCTCGGCCTCGACGCTGCCCGGGCCCTCCTCGGCCAGCGGTCCCTGGCCATCGCCGACACCTACGCCGAGCTGGACCAGGCCGTAGCTATCGACGCAGCCAAGAAGCTGGGCTAGACTCGCGTTTGCCGACCTTGCTGCGCGATCCGTCGAAGTTATCGCTGCAAGGGATTGGTGCTAGCTCAGGTGCGCCCGGCGCGCCGTTCGGGACAGGCAACAGCCTTGCACCGGATGTAGGCCCTCACGCCCGCGCGACATCCTTGGGCATCATTGCCTTCGGTAGTCTCGGGTCCCCAGTTCGTGGTCGGCGAGATTCAGGAAGTCCTTGACGAACGCGTGAGTTTGCTTTCCTTCCGCGCCAAGGACCCCCGAGACAAGCAGCCTAGCAAGTGCGCGCGCTAGCTTCTCTATCGAGCTCACCGTCCTCTTGCGCACCTTCTCCAAGAGGGGATCGCCGCCGGCGGGAGGCAGATCCTCGAACCACGACTGTCGTTCTTGGTCGTCCAGAAGGAAAGCCAACTGAGCGGTTAGCCATTCTGATTCGTTGTACCGCCCCACGTTCGGATTCCCGCCTACTACGTCGAAGTTGTAGTAGCGACCGTCTTGCCCGAAGGCGGACAGTATGCTCAGGAAGCTACGCACATCACTGCCGGAAAACATCGCAAGGTCATCCTTGAAGGCCTGACACCTGTTGGCGTACTGCACGGCCGCACACTCAGCAGCAACGAGGTCCATCAGGTGCCCGAGGTCGTGCCTCCAGCTCTTCATCGTTCCGCAAGCTGGATATGCTCCGGAACGCACGCGCTCGGAGAGGCACAGACAGGATTTCAGGAGCCGCTCAAAGCCGTTCGCCAGTAGCAGCAGCGCGACATGGTACTCATTGACCGTGTAACCGACGGACTGTATCTCCGCCAGGCCACGCGTCACCAGTATTACCCCATTGGTGATCTCGCGGTGAAGGCACATCGTCTTCATGGCTTCTGGGGCTGCTTTCGTCATGGTTACTCCCCAACGCAACCGACTGTCGCCGAGCGCCCTGGGCCGTCTACTTCAACTCGCGCTTCGCTTCCCGCTCTCGGAGCTTACGAGCCTTCCGGCTTGCCCGTTCCACAGAGCGGCGGCCGCTAGCTTGCCGCAGGTCCACGTCGTGGGCGATGACCTGCCGCGGCTCGCCGGCGGTGTTGCTGTCCGGCAGCCGGCCGCGCTCCGCGGCGGCGGCCAGGAGGATCACGTCCACGAGCACGTCGCGCCGCCGGCCAGGCGGTAGCCGCCGGAAGCCCCGGACGAGCTCGTACTCCTCGTCCGTGAAGCTCTCCGTCGCCTCCAGGGCGACAAGCTCCACCTTCAAGGCCCGCGCCAGCTTCTCGGCCAGGGGCCGCACGAAGGGACGCTCCCCGCCGAGGACCTTGCCGAGATGGACGCGGCTGCACCCCGCGGCGGCAGCCAGCTTGCTGATCGTCCAGCCCTTCTCACGATGCATAAGCGCCCAGAGCCGACCCGTATCGTAGTTCGTTGCAGCCTTGTTGTCAGACATATTACACTAATTGTAACTTACAATTGGTGCCTGCCCAGAGAGAATCCCGCCGCGGGGCCGGCCGAAGGCGCGGAGGTCGTGGCGGGAGGCGCGCGGCCGTTCGGCGGTATCCGCCCAGTCCGTGCTTGACAAGCTTGAAGCGCCGACTAAGCTGTTCTTCCCGGCGGGAGTGTGCCCGAGTGGACAAAGGGAGCAGACTGTAAATCTGCCGGCGAACGCCTACGGTGGTTCGAATCCACCCGCTCCCATTCGCCTTTGGCTTGCCGTGCTTGTGCGCACACGTCGGCGCCCGCGGGTTGTTGCGGCGAATCCCCCCCTTGTCCGAGCGTGTCCGCGTCTGGCGGCCGCGCAAGAGGGTTGCCGCCGTCCGTGGCAGCGGTCCGGCCCACTGCGGCCACCGCGGGGACGGATCTCGCGTAGAAGCTCATAGAGGCCCTTGCGCGTGCGCGCGCGGCCGGGGGCCCTTGGCGGGCGGGCAAGACGTGGTATACTGACGGCCCGTGGGTTTCGTCGGGATCGACGCGTCTCGCTGTGGGTCTTTGCCGTGATCGGGCAGAGGCCCGCGCAGCAGGGCCGGGGGCGGGATGACGGCGGCCTGACCGCCCGACCGGCCGCGCCGGAGATTCCGCAATGGGTCCTCCAGGCTACGACGTCTTCATCAGCTATCGCCGGGAAGGCGGGGCCGAGCTCGCCGAGCTGGTCCGCGCCGCCCTGGCCCGCCGGGGGTACCGGGCCTTCGTGGACGTCCGCGGGCTGCGCGCCGGCCCGTTCGACGAGGCCCTCGCCCGGACCATCCGCACCTGCCGGGACTTCGTGGTCCTGCTGACCCCCGGGTGCCTGGACCGCTGCGCCGCCGAGGGCGACTGGTTCCGCCGGGAGATCGCCCTCGCCCTGGCCAGCGGCCGCAACATCGTGCCGCTGCGGCTGGAGGGCTTCCGGACGCCGCCGCCCGAGGCCCTGCCCGAGGACATCGCCTCCCTGCCGACGCACCATTCGGTGACGTACTCTCACGCGCACAGCGACGCGTCTCTGGAGCGGCTCTGCCGGATGCTGATCTCGCGCCCGCGGCGTCGGGGGCGCCTTGCGGCGGCGGTGGGGGCGGCGGCGGTCGCCGCGGCGGCCGTGATCGCGGCCTTGATCGGCCTGCACGGCCCGCCCCCGCCGACCGCGACGCTGGAGATCCACTTCCAGCGGGCCGACCAGAAGGGCTCCTACCAGCTCCTCACCGTCGATTCCCTCCCGCTGCGGACGGGCGACCGGATCCAGGTTCACGCCAAGCTGTCGGCGGCGCTGGCGGCGTACCTGGTGGCGATGGACTCGCACGGGCAGACGAGCATCCTGCACCCGCCCGCCCGGGGGGCAGGGCGGGGCGGTCAGGACGCTCGCCGTCCCCCCCGAGGCCGCCACCACGGCCGCCGCGCCGCCGCCAGCTCTCCGCACGACGCACCGGCCTCGCCCGCAGCGGGAAAACAGAGGCGTCAGGGACCTTCGATGTCAAACCCAAATAGAAATGTCCGGTGTTTGAGCCGAATAGAAATGTCCGGT
>CAZNSB010000533.1:0-3793 GCA_964575155.1 uncultured Planctomycetaceae bacterium
CGCACAGGTTACAAACCTGTGCCACCAGCAAAATGATGCTTGACAGAGCACTAGGGCTTGGGGGGGGTCATCTCGTTGGCCTGGGGGGTGAAGTCCTTTTCCGTCAGGGCGGCGGCGAAGTCCACGTCCTTGTAGAGGTACCGGCAGGTGAGCTGCCCGTCCCAGTCGTACCCCTCCACACCCAGCGGCACCAGCCATTCCGCGTCCAGGTACACGGTGGTCTTCCGGGCGGGGTAGCCTTCCTTCGGCGGCAGCACGCGCTCCAGCACCAGCACCTCGCGTCCGGCGAGGTTCTTCCTGCCGGCGAAGCGGCAGACGGCGTCGCCGGCTTTCACCGCCGGCTCGTACACCTTCAGCAGGTTCTCCAGGCTCCGCCGGAACCCGAACATCGTGATCGGGCGCAGCGTGTTGGCCATCACCTGCGGGCTCGCCGGGTCGCGCGTCACCGTCCCGAACAGCCGCAGGACCCCCGCCAGACGGATCAGCATCTGACCGTTGTACTTCCCCGCCACGTACAGCGCCCGGTCGCCGGTCTGGACGTTCTTCACCCAGTGCATCGACACGGAGAAGGGCTTCTCCATGAACTTGACCTTGATCCACTGCTCCGGCTTGAGCTTCCCGTTGATCCGCTCCTGCTTGATGAAGGTGCAGGTGTAGGCCCGCACCCGCCTGCGGTAGTGCTCCAGGGCAAGCCTCAGCAGCGCCACGTGGTCGCTCCGGGCCAGCTTCTCCAGCCTCTTGACCTCCCCGGGCGAGCGGATGTCCTTCTCCGACTCCGCGATGAGGGTGTTTCCGCTGGGCCCGGCCGGCTGGACGCACTGGATGCAGAACATCGCCGCCAAGACGAGCCCGACCCCCAGACGAATCCGGTTGTTGGTGAGCCTGAAAATCCGTTTCAAGAACGTCTCTCTCCGCGCCATGTACCCGGGCTCCCTTTCCGTCCTTCCCGGTCCCGGCCGCCTCGCGGGCAGCCTGCACTTACATCGGCATCGGCCGAGGGGGCACTTAAGCAGTCCGGTTGGGCAGACTATGCGGGATACTTAAGCCTGCTGTCAAGCTCGCGCTGGATTTCAAGAACGCGGGGCATCCGCCCGCCGCGCGTTATTGGTGAACCACTATACGCACCGGGGGTGCCGCCGCCAGAAAATTAATTTTTCGCGTGGCTCAACCCGGGGGGCGGCACCGCACAGCCCACAGCCGGCGCCCGCGGGCCCGCCGGGGCATTAGTAAAAGCTTTCACCCGCGCCGTTCGCCCGGTTTCACGATCTATGTCTTTGTCCGCAAGGGGCTTATGCTTCGCCCGCCGGCGGGGTGAATGGTAAAAGAGGCCGCCGCTTTCTTGCCGTAAGTCCTTGTCCTGAAAGCGCCGGCCTCGTGAAGCGTTAACCGGCGGCCGGGGCATGTAGGCATTCAGCGGCCCGGGATTCCGCCGGGCGGCACCCCCCGCCGGCGCGCTGCGCCTCCACTATTACATTAGTGCCGTCAATCCCCCGCCCGCCGTCGGGCCGGCGGAAGCATCGGCCCTGAAACGGCTCCCCCGCGGGCAAGACACCGGGAAAAGGGCTTGACAAACCGGCGGATTGTGGTAATATGGAACTGCAATTCGAGCGCCGCGGATCGGCGCAGGTCAGTTCACAAAGGACGGCAGGAACACTGCAGAAACGGAGGCAGAAAATGGCTAAGCACACGATTCTATTGACAGGGGTGTTCTGCGCGCTGGCGTTGGCCGGGCCGGCCTCGGCGGGCGACTACGACGACGACACCGCGGGCAACTGGGACTCCAACGTCACCTGGGGCGAGGCCAACGCGTGGGAGTGGCCGGCCACGGCGGGCGACACGGCCATTGTCGACACGGCCAAGGTCACCGTCCCGGCCGCGGCGACGATCCCGGCGCTGACTTCGCTGGAGGTCGGCGGCAGCGGGGAGCTGTACTTCGCCTCGGGCGGGACGGTCACGCCGACGGTGACCCTCACCGGCGGCGGGAAGATCACCCAGGCCCGCTACGGCGGCGACGTGAACTTCTCGGCCGGCCTTGAGGTCACCGGGGGGACGACCCAACTGTACACCTGCTACAACTCCGGGCTGAACGTCAACGGCCCCATCGTCAGCACCACCAGCAACTGCAAGCTGATCAACAACGAGTCCCTGGGCGGGTCGAGCGCCGACCTGGCGCTCAACGTCGCCTCGCCGAACTACTCGGGCGAGTGGCTCTCCGTCCGCGGGCCTCTGAGCGTCAACGCCAACGGGGCCCTGGGCACGGGGACGCTGACCATCGACCGCAACTACACCGGCGGCTACGGCGCCATCGTGGACTTCAACGCCAACCAGTCCGGCATCGGCCCGGCCCGCATCATGATGACCGACGGCCGGATCAATTACGAGAACAGGACCATCGACTGGTCCAACGACCCCGTCCTCGAGGTCGGCAACAACATCTTTGAGAACTTCTTCGGCAACAACAGCACCTGGGCCGACCCCATCCACATCCTCGACGGCAAGTGCCTCAGCGCCTACGTCGCCAACAGCGTGACCCTCTCCGGGCCGATCACCGGCGGGACCTCGGCCGTGGTCGACAAGGAGCGAAACGGCGCGCTGACCCTCTCCGGCGACAACAGCGGCTTCTTCGGCGAGATCAGGACGAACGACAACGGCGGCGGCATCATCATCACGAACTCCGACGCCTACGGGCGGGGGACCATCACCATCACCCTCTCCGGCGCCACCGGGGGGGCGTACCTGGACCCCCAGGCGGTGGCCTCGGGCACGTACGGCCAGCCCGCCATCGTCATCGACGGCAACCTGGGCCTGTGCGGCGGGCAGGACCACGACAGCTTCGATCACGACCTGGACCTGACGCTCCAGAACGCCGGCCGGCTGGAGTGCGGGTGGAAATCCGCCCGCGACCACGGGGGCACGACCACCATCCCCGAGGGGACCTACGGCGTGCTCCGTGCCGTTTACCACAACCTGACCGTCAGCGGCAAGGTCACCGGCGCCGGGGCGCTGTACCTCCGCGGGCACGACCAGGGCGGGTGGGTGATCCTGGACAACCCCAACAACGACCACGCCGGCGGGACCGTCATCTGGGCCCAGCTCCAGAACGCCGGCGCCAAGGCCACCTCCGAGGGCTGCTTCGGCACCGGCCCGATCACCATGAACTACAACGGCGCCTCCAGCCAGACGCTCCTCCTGGACAAGCCCACCGACGCCGACTGGGTCCTGACCAACGACCTCGCCGGCAAGGGGCGGATCCAGGTCGAGGACGGCACCTACACCCTGACCTGCCAGGGCAGCGCCATCACGCCCGGGTACAACTACCCCCTGCGGATCAGCGGGACGGTGGTCCTGACCTCCGGCAGCGGCCCGGCGACCCTGCAGGCCGGCATCCGCCCGGTGTACACCGGCACGACCCTGACCGGCTGGCAGAACGGCAAGCTGAACGTGGACGGCAACGTGGACCTGGCCGGCGGGAAGCTCCGCGTGGACGTCAGCGACGCCACCGGCACGGTGACGCTGCCCGACCTCCAGGGGCAGGTCTTCACCGTCCTTCAGTGCGATGAGGACCTGGTCACCAGCGGGGATCGGTTCGGCGAGGTCGAGTTCGGCAGCCACGGCGGCTTCGAACTCGGCGGGCCGGTCGAGTACACGTGGGATGGGGCGAACGGCACCGTCACCGTCGAGGTCACCATCAAGGCCGACGCCAACTGCGACCTGGAGGTGGACGTGCTGGACCTGGCGGCGATCGCCAACAACTTCGACCCCGCCGGCTCCGGCAAGGGCTGGCGGGACGGCG
>CAZNSB010000534.1:0-3786 GCA_964575155.1 uncultured Planctomycetaceae bacterium
ACCTCCGCCTGCAGCGATACATGCTAAATGGAACTGTAGAAGATGGGTCAAGGGTTCTTCCCCGTGGCGATTCCCGACTGCGTCCGGCCTCGCCACGCCGCCCGCCCACTTTGCGCAACGGCATGGAAGCATCTCCCTGTTCTGGGCGTTCGAAGGGCCTGGGATAACCCAAAGGTCATTATATACGTGTAGACAGATCGGCCAAGAGCGATTCAAGTCGCAGGGCACTCGTGAATTGTCGGCTCGGACTGGCAGCGTGGGCTCGCGAATGGTGGGGGGAAACGGAGGACGGGATAAACAACGCACCCGCCTTCTCCAATACCCTCGGGGCCCCCGAGGTGGCGCCTACTTCGAGCCGAGGAAGCCCCCGATGATGCCGAGGATGGGCTTGAGCTTCCTGGCGGCGGGGTCGGCGGTGACGCCGAAGTTCTCCAGGGCGGTGGCGCCGAGGAGGTACAGCGACTCCTCCGGGGCGAAGATCACGGGGCAGGTGAGGGTTTCGTCCAGCTCGCCGACCGTGAACAGCGCTTCGCCCAGCAGACGGCGCTCGCGCCGGCCATCGGCCAGGATCAGCTCACGAGGCCGCAGCGGCTCCAGGCCGATCTCCTTCAGCCGGCTCTCCGGGACAAAGCTGTAGAGCGCCCCGGTGTCGACCCAGAAATCCTCCTCGAAGCGGCGCTGCCGATCGGCCGGGTTCGCCACGTTCACCTTCACCTGAAACATGCCCATGCCCGGACTCCTTCGCGTTCATTATACACGGGGAGCGGATGTTGCCATAGCGTCACTGGAACCAGCCCGGACGGCGGGCGTGGGCGCGGTAGGGCAGCCCCAGGCGGCGCAGCCGGGACGCCCCCGCCTTCGCAGGAAAGTCACCTGGCCTCGGCCTTCATGGCGTGAAAGGCCTTTCGGACGACGGCCAGGCCGGCGTTGTAGGAGGGGTGCACCTTGAACTTCGGCGGCGTGCCCCGGGCGTAGGCGTAGAAGTCGCAGCCCTTCTCCTGCCACTTCCGCCAACTCGCGGGGTCGCACGGCTCATCATCCACTCGGCCGAGGATCGTCGTCATCACCCGCTGATCCGGCTTGCGGACCTTCAGCAGCCAGTTGACCACCTCGGGGCGGGTGCTCTCGGCGAAGAGCCCGTCCGACTCGTTGAGCATGGGGTGGTTCACCCACAGCGGCTCGGCCGCCCGCCAGTAGGGGACGTTGAAGATGATCTTCGTCTTCGGGCTCACCTTGCGGACGGCCTGGCGGATGCGGCGGAACTGCCGGGCGAGGACCTCGCGGCGGTACTTGAGGCCCTCGGCGGGCGTGATCTGGGCGGCGGACTTCGGCATCGGCCGGCCGATGATCTCGGCAAAGGGCTTGGCCACGAACGCCGCCGGCTGGAGGCGGAAGTTCGGCTTGAGGTCGCCGTACACGAACCAGTCGAACAGCACCCAGTCGGCCGGGCAGGCCTTCAGGCACTCCTCGATCCGCTCGCACAGCAGGTCCGTCCACCCCGTCTCCGG
Organism: uncultured Planctomycetaceae bacterium; assembly: GCA_964575155.1. Taxonomy (GTDB): domain Bacteria; phylum Planctomycetota; class Phycisphaerae; order SM23-33; family SM23-33; genus CAZNSB01. Next base: position 1,509 of record CAZNSB010000534.1, read on the forward strand.
GCCGACGAAGCCGTAGCCGGTGCTCTTGGGAATCACCCAGTCGCGCCGCTTCTGGATCACCGCCACGTCCGTGCCCACGCAGAAATATGTCCAGAAGGGCACCTTCGCCTTCCGGCACAGCGCGAACAGCCTCGGAAGGAACGTATCGCCCGGCGCCGGCGCCGTCGGTCCGAGCTTGCTGGGATAGAACGCGTAGCCCCCGAAGGCATAGGCGTGGAGCAGGATGGCGTTGTTGCCCATGTCCAGGTGGAAGTCGAGGTACTGCTTGGGGTCGATCTTCGCCCAGTCCTCCGGCCGGCTGGGACGGACGCCGCCGCCCTGCCTGGACCAGTTCACGTCGAAGCAGAACAGCCGGATCGGCTCCCGGCCGGGGCCGGGGGCCGCTTCACGAGCCTGCTTGCCCAATGCCACGGAAGGCCTCCTTAATAGCACGCCGAGCCCGGCGGCGGCGCCCGCAACAGCCGCGCCTTTCGCCAGCAGCTCGCGCCGGGAAATCCCGCTCGAGCCGTTCGCTCGATCGCTCATGATGAGGTCCTCAGGCCTGCCCGGCCCATCATATCCCCCGCCGCCGGAATGTCACGCGCCCCGAAGCCCCTCAAAGAGTTGCCCCAATGCCATCCCGCTCGATGGATGGAACATCGCACCGGCCGAAACATGGCGATCGCCTGCGGCGCTCGCCATGCCACCCGCCGGCCGCCGGGTGCCATGCCTGCGCCGTTCGCAGGCATGCTTACCGACAACGTAAGCATGGCACCCCCCAACATGGCCGGGTGCCATGCCTGCGCCGTTCGCAGGCATGCTTACCGACAACGTAAGCATGGCAGCCCCCAACATGGCGACCGCCTTCGGCGCTCGCCATGCCACCCGCCGGCCGCCGGCAGGGGCTACTTCCTCTTTTCGGCCAGCAGCTCCCGCGTCCGCGCCAGCTCGCGGCGGAACTCGTCCATGGTCACCCACTGGACCGTGCAGCCGTAGGTGAGGATGTTGGTGCCTTCGTTGTCGTTGATCTCCGGCCTCTCGTAGGCGACCATCACGTCGCCGGGCAGGGCCTTCCTGGGGGCCAGATAGACGTAATCGAAAGGCCCCACGGGCTTGCCGTCCTTGTCGAATTTCGGCTTTCTTCCGCTGGTCGGGCTGAAGAGGTGCTCGGCCTGGATGGTGCCCCACTCGACGAGCACCAGCAGATCGGCCGGGCACTTGTCTTCGTGCTCGAGGCGATAGAGCGACATCCCCTTGCCGATGCCATACAGGTTGGCGGCGGAGCTGGCCCGCTTCGCCAGCCGCAAGCCGTCGGTCGGCCGGCAAAGCCACAGAACGCCCGCGGCCATGCCGGCCACGATGACGATCCCGCCGACAAGGAAGGGAACGACGGAACGCTTTCGCGGCCGACCCGCCATCCCGCCGCTGGCGTCGTTGGTCATGATCGGTCCTCCCCGGTCTTCAGGCGTGCTTGCCCTTTCGCCGGCGCGTGGCCATGCTGCCGGCCAGGTGCCCGCGGTCAAGAAAGCGGCATGGTTTCGCAATACAGGGCGATGGCCTCTTTGACGTTCTTCAGGGCCGACTTGATCGTCTTGCCCTGGCTCATGCAGCCGGGCAGCTCCGGAACGTCGGCGACGTAGCCCTTGTACTCCGAATCGTAAATGAGATTGACGAGTAATCGCATGTCAGGCTCCACGTGCCGCAACTCAGTATATCCGCTTCGCGACGAAACGGCAAGCTGTCGCGTCGGCGAGATCGGTGGGAGGCCCCACGCACCGCAGTGCGTGGGCTTGGGGCGCGTGCGCGCGCCCGATCCCGATTACCGGCTCCCGACTTTCCGCATCAGCTCCTGGTAGCCGAGGTGGGCGATGAGCAGGTCGGCCAGGAGGATGGCGGTGTAGGCCTCGGCGACCGGCCAGATGCGGGCGACGATGGTGGGGTCCCGGCGGGTGATGGCGGCCAGGGCGGTGTTCTCGAGGGTGTACTTGTCGATGGTCTGCTGGGGCTTGTCGATGGTGGGCGTGGGCTTGACCGCCAGGCGGGCGATGATCGGCTGGCCCGTCGTCAGCCCGCCGGTGATCCCGCCGGCGTTGTTGGACAGGAACACCACCTCGCCCTTCTCGTTCCGCATGGCGTCGTTGGACTGGCTGCCGGTCATGTCCTTGACCGCGAACCCCGCGCCGACTTCCACGCCCTTGACCGCGCCGATCCCCAGCATCCGCCCCAGCTCCCCGTCCAGCTTGCGGAAGACCGGCTCGCCCATCCCGGCCGGGACGCCCGTGGCCACCACCTCCACGAC
>CAZNSB010000535.1:0-3785 GCA_964575155.1 uncultured Planctomycetaceae bacterium
CAGCGAAGCGCTGCTTCGCAGAGTAGTAGGCGGGCCAAGGCCCATAAAATGGGCCTCAGCAGACCTGCCTGCCGGCAGGCAGACCTGCCATCATCCGTGGTCACACCCGGGCAGAAGGGCCTGGAATTCGGCCCTTGCGGCTGCAGACACTTCCGGGTAATCTATACACGCTGGCCGGAAGACTACTGAGGACGAGAGAAGATGCTATACGACGTTTTCATCTGCCATGCGTCGGAAGACAAAGACTCTTTCGTTGGGCCACTCGCCGAAGCCTTGCGGTCCGAAAACATAGCCGTTTGGTATGACGACTTCTCGCTAAAACTCGGGGATTCGATACGTGGATCCTTGGACAAGGGGCTTACTCAATCCAGATTTGGAGTAGTGATCCTGAGTCCTGCCTTTTTCGAAAAGAACTGGCCCCAATACGAACTCGACGGACTTGCCGAGCGCGAAATGAAGGGGCGTGACAAAGTAGTCCTCCCTGTATGGCATCGAGTCAGCCATGATGATGTCATGCAATACTCGCCGTCGTTGGCTGGCCGCAAAGCGGTCTCAAGCGATACGGGCATAGACGCAGTTGCCCAAGCCATTCTGCAAGTGGTCCATCCGCAGCAGAGCCCGTTGATAATTGCCCGGGACACGTTACTTGCCTGGGAACTTACACCACCTGTCATCACAGACCAATACTGGCTGGAAGTAACCGAAGCATCCAACCGTGTTCCGGGATTTGGCCCGAGCATACCCGAGGAATCAACTTGGGCACGTTGGAGCTTCCCCCTGCCGGAGAAGGGGGTTACCCCAGATGATTGGGGCCTGAGACTAGCATGGACTGCAATGCAGATGAACTGGGTTAGAACGGCGGAGGAAACACCAATCACGCCACTCACAGATCCAAACCTGGTACTTCAATTCATCGACGCCCATCCCGGCCTTCTTGAGACATGCGAGCAGTTCCCCAGCCTTGCGGCAGAATATGCGCCTCAGATCACGCTCCCTGGAATGGGAGGACGACTGGAGCCTATCTTCGAGAAAGAGTACCAGCAATCGCTAGAACAGCACGCCAAAAAGAGACACCAAGGCTCAACCGAAGGCTCCGGTTTGACAACTAATTCGCTTTGCCCATTGTGCGACGAAGAATGGGCGCTACGCCATCCAACGTTTGGGGACTATAAGTCGGTCGATGTGGCCTACGAGTACTTCCACGGAGGGGTTTTTGGGCCGCTAGTGTCTCCTTACAAGGAAATGGACCACACCATCTGGCTCTTGTCACGTGCCAGCGACTGGCTGCCAAAAAGGATCCATGACTACCTGCTTGATGGAATGGCAAACGGGGGCAGCTGGGTGTGGGGATACTTGGGAACGGACCATGGTGGCGAATGGAGTTCAAATGGTGCCCTGCATAGACACATGCGGCAATGTTATGAAAAGAGTCGCCGTTTCACTTGGACTCAGAAGGCTCGGCAAGATGCTGTCGAAAGGATCGGTTTCGCCAGAGACATTTTGTCGCTTCCGGAATCACCAGAAGAGCTGTTTGATAGCTTTGTAACCCAACAGTTTCCGGATAAGTACATTTCAGTAGAGTACGAGCTTCGGGGGCGCCGTTCGGGAGCCTCGCATCGGCAAAGTTCAACGAAAAACGGCAAAGCCAAGACTGCCCATAACCAAGAGAACCAATAGCCTCGGCTGGCGAGCCTCTTGCCTCCAGTCTAGGCTGACCCTTGCGCAGAGATACTTCCAGTCGGCATCAGGCCCACTGTTCCGCAGTATAAGTGCAACCTAGCAACGACAGTCCCCACGTCTGGATCGGCCCTTTGTTTTCGGCACACCCAAATGATGCGGAGTGGTACGTACGCGGCCCGAGGGGGTGCCCTCGCCTTATGGCAACGGAAACGGCAAGCGCTTCTTCGGCTTGAGGTTCGCGGGTTTCGGCTTCGCTTGGGCCTTCCCACCCGGCAGATTCGTCCGGTAGGCGTTGCGCTTCAGGCCGATCTCGTCGAACGGAATGCGCTCAAACCCCGCCGCCTGCGCCCGGTCCTCGGGACGCAGGCGAATCTGTTCCATGATGCGGTGCGGGTCGGTGATCGTCGGCTTCGGCCCATCGGTCAGGTTGTGCTCGAACCGCACGAGGTCCATGTATTCCTTCATGCCGTGGGCGCTCAGCCACTTCTCGCACCCGAGGGCGACGTTGCGGCGAACCACGTTCCCCTCCGGCAGTTGCCACTGCTCCTTCATGATGCGGGCCAGGCGCGGGTACCGCTCGGACCACGGCGGCCGGTCGTAGCCGACGGCCTTGGCCTTGGCCAGCAGGTCCCAACTGCCGCCCTTGCCGTTCGTGATGCGGCTCGTGCCGCGGGCGTCGAGGTGGACGGCGGCCTCGCACTCGACGAAGAGGTTGTTCTCGACGACGTTGTCGCGTCCGCCGCCGATGAAGGCGGCCCGGCCGGCACGGTAGAAGACGTTGCCGACGATCGCGTCGCCGGAGTCGCAGTCGTCCAGGTAGACGCCCATCGTGCCGATGGAGCCCTGGCTCGTCAGGCTGTGGATGAAGTTGTGGCGGACGACGTTGCCGCGGCTGGTCCAGTCGCGGCCGGTGTAGAGGGCGCCGACGTCGCTGGTTTCGAGTGCCACGTGATGGATCTCGTTCAGTTCGATGACGTGCTCGTTGCCGCCGTAGAGGACGGCCGAGTGCGGGGCGTCGTGGATGAGGTTGTGCCGCATCCGATTGCCGACGCCGCCAAGGTGGACGCCGGCGGCGTAGGTCCGCTGGAGCCGTCCGAAGTGGTGGACGTGGTTGTTCTCGGCGACGAGGCCGGCGGGAGTGAGGGTCTTGCGGTCGCCGGCCGAGAGGTGGATGCCGCTGCGGCCCAGGTGATACAGGTCGCACCCGACGACGCGGTTGTCGGTCCCGCCGGCCAGGACCGCCCCGGAGCCGGCGAGGTTCCGGATGACGCACCCGGCCAGGCGGTTGCCGGTGCCGCCGCGAACCTCGACGCCGCCTGCGCGCCCGCCCTCGATGACGAGGCCGCGGACGGTCACGTGCGAGGCGTCGCGGAGGCGGATGATGGGGTCGGCAAGGAGCGACAGGACGATCCGCGCGCCCGCCAGCGGCCCGGGCGGATAGACGTAGAGCCGCTTGGCCGGCCGGTCCACGTAGTACTCGCCGGGGGCGTCGAGTTCCGCCAGCACGTTCACCGCCCGGTACCGCCGCGGCGTCTTGTTCCACGAACTGGACGGCCCCACGCCGTACCCGTGCCGGGCGGCCAGGGTGATGGTGCGCTTGGCCGGGTCGATCGATTTGACGCGGATCGTCTCGTCGGACCAGTCGTGGCACCAGTAGCCGTGGAGCCAGACGCCGCGCTCAAGGTCCCACCGCCGCATACGGTCCTCGCCGGCGACGAAGACGCCGTCGCGGTCGAGGACCTTTTGGATGGTGACCCAGCCGTCGTTGGGCCAGCGGGCGACGGTCATCGGCTGGTCGCCCACGAAGAGTTCCGGCAGGCCGCCGGTGGTGCGGTACTTGTCGGGCGGGTCGGGCAGGTCGCCGGCGCCGAGGGCCGCCAGGTCGCAGGCCCGGACCTTCGGCCGGACGGCGGCCGGGATGCGGGGCGCCTCGCCCTCGGCCAGCGGCCGGAAGTCCTTGTCCGCGAGCGCCCGTCCGCCCACCAGGTGCGCACGGTGGGGGGTGACGGCCCGCCAGACGATGGGCGCCGCCTTCGTGCCGGAGTCGGCGGCGCCGAGATCGAACGTCGCTTCGCGGCGGTACACGCCGTCGCCCACGGCGATCG
>CAZNSB010000536.1:0-3776 GCA_964575155.1 uncultured Planctomycetaceae bacterium
GAGGTCGCCGCCCGCATCGTCCGCTTTCAGCGGGCCCATCCCGCCCTGCCGGTGGTCCTCGTCGGGCAGAGCGGCGGGGCCGCCATCGCCGTCTGGGCCGCCATGGCCTTGCCGCCCCACAGGAAGGTCGACGGGATCATCCTGCTGGCCGCCTCCCTCAGCCGGGAGTACCCGCTCCACCGGGCGCTGCTGAATTCCCGCCGCGGGGCAGTCAGCTTCCATTCCGAGCGGGACTGGGTCTTCCTGGGCGCGGGCACGACGATCTACGGTACGATGGACGGTCCACACGGCTCGGCGGCGGGCCGGTACGGGTTCAAAGTGCCTCACCACGGGCCGAGGGACGGGCTCTACAGGCGCAAGCTCTTCCAGGTCCCCTGGCAGCGGCAGGCCGACCCCGCCGGGCACCACGGCGGGCACCTCACCAGCGGCGCCCGCTCGTTCGTCGCCCGTCACGTCGCCCCGCTGTTGCAGATCGAGGAGTGGGACCGTTCGATGGTCGAGCGGATCCTGGCCGGTTCGCCCGCGGAGCAGGCCCGCCTGACGCCGGGCGGGTAAACGTTCAGCCGCTGTTTCAGAACGAATGCTTCGGGTGGCACTGGCTGCTGGCAACCAGCGTAGCTCTCTCTCGGAACACGGCTTGGCAAGCAAGCCCTTGACATCGAATGTCAAGGGCAAGCCGTGCCACCCGCCGCTCCCCTTCGCCTGCCTCCGGCAGGTAGGCAGGCGAAGGGGAGCGGGTTGGCGGCGATCCACCCAATCCATTGTGGCGCACCACCGGGGGCCGGAGCTTGCACCCCCGGGGGGCGGTCCGGTGCGTCCTCCCTTGCCGCCGGCGGGGCGATCGGGCACAATGCCCCCAGCCGGCCATGCCCGAAGACCAGACCAGAATGACCGTGGGGGAGCACATCGACGAGCTCCGCCGGTGTCTGCTGCGGGCCCTGGTGGGGGTGCTGGTGGGCATGATCGTCTGTTTCGTCTTCCGGCGACTTCTGGCGGACGTGCTCCGGTGGCCTCTGGCGGTGGCCACCTGGCCGGGCAAGCCGCCGAAGCTGTACTACCTCTCCCCGCCGGAGGCCTTTGCCACGCTGATCAAGGTCTGCCTGATCAGCGGCGCCATCCTGGCCAGCCCGTACGGGCTCTACCAGATGTGGAAGTTCATCGCCGCCGGGCTGTACGAGCGCGAGCGCCGGGCCGTCCGACAATACCTCCTGCCCAGCATCGTTCTGTTCGCCCTGGGGGTGGCCTTTTTCTTCATGGTCGTGGCCCCGCTGGTGCTGCGGTTCTTCATGGTCTTCGCCCAGGAGAACTTCGGCGACCCGCCGACCTGGATGGTGGACTGGTTCGGCAAGCACGTGGTCGGCGCGCCGCCCCAGGCCGGCCCCGACGCTCCCGCCGGCGGCGGGTCCGTCCTGCCCAACCTGAGGCTGACCGAGTACGTCTCCTTCGTCGCCGTCCTCAGCCTGGTCTTCGGCGTGGGCTTTCAGACGCCGCTGGTGGTGATGTTCCTCAGCGCCAGCGGCATCGTCTCGGTCCGGGCCATGCGACGATTCCGCCGGTACGTGTTCCTGGTGATCCTGATCCTTTCGGCCGTCATCACCCCGCCCGACTGGGTCAGCATGCTCGCCCTGGCCGGGCCCATGTACCTGCTCTACGAGATCGGGCTGGTGGTGGCGGCGCTGCGGGCGCGGCGCAGGGAGCCGTGATGCGCCCCGGCCTCGCCCGGCGGAAGCTCGCCCGCGCCCTGGCCCTGCTGCGGCGCGAGTACGGGCGGAGGAAGTGGGCCCCCGGCCGCTCGGCCGTCGGGGTGCTGGTGGGGACCGTCCTTTCGCAGAACACCTCCGCGGCGAACTCCTCGGCGGGGTTCCGCCGGCTGTGGCGGCGCTTCCGGTCCTGGTCCGCCGTCGCCGACGCGCCCGTGGGCGAGATCGAGAGGTGCATCCGCGTCTCCGGCCTCAGCCGAGCCAAGGCCCCGCGGATCAGGCAAATCCTCCGGCAGGTTCGCGCCCTCGCCCGGGGCCGGCGGGTCAGCCTGGAGTTCCTCCGCCGGTGGCCCGACGAGCGGGCCTACCGATACCTGCTGGGCTTCGACGGCGTCGGGCCCAAGACCGCCGCCTGCGTGCTCGTGTTCGCCTTCGGCAAGAAGCTGTTCCCCGCGGACACCCACGTCGTGAGGATCGCCCTCCGGCTGGGCGTCCTGCCGGCCGGCACCGGCGCCGGGCACGCCCAGGAAATCCTCACGCCGCTGATTCCACCGGCCGGGCGCTACGAGATGCACGTCTTGCTGATTGCCCACGGCCGGGGGACCTGCCGGGCGCGGGGGGCGCGCTGCGGGTTCTGCCCGCTGCTGCGCCTGTGCCCCCATGGCCGCGGGGTGATGAAACGGGCCGAGGCAACGTGAGGGGCCCACGCCGCCGCCCGCGGGCCTCACCCGGGCCCGTCTTGTCCGGGAATCCGCCCTTGCGGATCAGTCGTCGTCCCGCTCTCGCCGGTCGCGATCGCGCCGGTCGCGGTCGCGCCGCTCCATCCTTTCCCGTTCGCGTCGCTCGGGTTCTTGGCTCTCGCGCCTCTGGGGCCTTCTGGTGTCGCCTCGTTCGAGCTCCTCGGCCCAGCGCCTCAGTTCGTCCCGCCGGCGCTCGATGTGCTCGGTCTTTTCGTCGAGTTCGCGGCTGCGGCGCTCGAGGCGCCGGCCGAACTCGTGGAGCTTCTCCAGCCGCCGGTCGATCTGGTCGCACGGATCGCCCCTCCCGGCGGCCGCCGGGGCCCGCCGGGGGCCTTCCTCCGCCAGCCCCTTCAGCATCTCCCGGAACGACAGCTCGCACCGCTCCTTGGCCTCCGCCAGCCGGCGGTGAAGCCGCTCGATCGTCTCCGGAATCGCTCGGGCCGCCTCGCGACCGCCCCCGGGGCCGCGCGGCGCGGGCGCGGGCCGGCGGTGACGTTCCATGAAGCCGTGGATGATCCGCCCGGCAAGTGCGGGATGCTCGTGGAGCCAGCGGCTGACGCGGCGGGCCTCCTGCGCGGTCTTCTCCTCGGTCTGGCCCCGCCGGCGGGCCGGGCCTGCGGCGCAGAGGGCTACAAGGGCCTTGATGGCCTCGCCCGCCTCGCCGGCGGCGGCGTGCAGCTCGCTCATCGCAAACAGGGCGCTTCGCCGGAGGGCGGGGTGCTCGACCTGGTCGGCGATCACGTCCAGCGCCCGGGCGCCCATCTCCGGCTTCTTGCTCTTGAGGGCAATGTCCTTGATCCGCGTGACGGCGAGCTGGCCGGCCAGCAGCGGGTCGGCCATCATCTCCACGAACTGCCTTTGCAGGCGGATGGCGCCCTGGACCTTGGCGATCTCTTCGCGGGGCCCCGGCGTTGCCCGGCGGGCCAGGCGGGACGCGCCGGTCGGGCGGCTCCTGTCCCCGGCGCCGGGCGGCTCGCCCAGGCTCGGCCAGGTGAGGATCGCCGTCCATGCCAGCGCCGCGACGATCACGGCAGCGGTTCGGTATCTCATGCCTTTCTCCTTTTCCTGACGAGGATGCCTCGATGCACGCAACGCATACAATCTCGGCGCCGGGAGCTTACCGCGTCCCGCCGGCCGGGGCCAGTGTCGCGCCAAGATTGTACCCTCAGGTGCGATTCTTGAACTGACAGCACGCTTGCAGACAGCGCAAGCGTGGCACCCATAGATTCAACGTGGACGGTACACTGGTCATTCACGACGCGCCGCGCTTTTTCCCGGCCGACTTGCCTTCGAGCGTCTTCCTCCGGCGGAGCAGGTGGTGGTAGGCCTGGGCGAA
>CAZNSB010000537.1:0-3760 GCA_964575155.1 uncultured Planctomycetaceae bacterium
AGCCGTTGTCCCTCATGTTCAGCGACTGGGCCGGGCCCTGCACGCCGTAGCCGATGACGGCGATGGTCTCGCCCTTCAGGACCCGCCGGGCCCGCGACATCGGGAACTCCTTCCGCATGACGACTTCTTCGGTGGTGCCGCCGAAATCGATCCGTGCCATGGGTCTGCTCCTGTCTGTCAAGAGGTCCGGTCCGAGACCAGGGTTTCTACACCCGCGGCGGGCCCGCGTCAAGGATTGGTAAGCCCACGGATGGCCGTCCGTGGGCTTTCGGGCTTTCAGGGCGCGTTGGGCCTACGCCAGGCAGCAGGCGTCGCGGGCGGCGCTGACTTTCTCGACGATGCGGTCGGGGTTCTCGCGCGGGTTCCAGAGGGCCTCGGCCAGGAGGCATGGAGGAAGGTACATGTTTTCTTCCCACAAGGCGTCCTCGACCAGGCCGGTGACGGTCAGCCGCTTCGGCCGGGCCGCCAGGGCCGCCCGGACGGTCTTGCAGACGGCGGGGAGGTTCCGCCGCCAGCCCAGCTCGACGTGCTTCCAGCGCGCAGCGAGCATGGCGGCGCGTCGGCGGATGAAGTCGCGGTCTGCCCGGCCCATGACGTACGGGCCGAGCTGGTGCTCGAACGTGGGCCAACTGAGGCTGCCCATGCCCTTCAGGACGAACCCGACGTCCTCGTCGGGGGCGCGGAGCCCCGCCAGCCGGCGGGTGTAGGCGGCGGTCCGGTCGATCGTCGCCACGTCGCCCACGTCGTAGGAGTAGGGGAAGCCCCCCGCGTCCTCCCAGACGATGCTGACGCGGGGATCGACCGCCTTCAGTCGGCGGAAGTTCCGCCGGATGCTGATGGCGTGGACGCCGAACTGGACTCTCAGCCCCGGATGCCGCGACAGCAGGGCGCCGGCGATCTCGTTGACCCAGCGCGCCGCCAGCTCGGCGACGGTCTTGGGCCCGATCTTCTTCTGGTGGGTCTCGGTGAAGGTCTGGAAGTAGACCCCGTCGCCCCCGACGGGCAGGTACTGCCGCTCGTAGGTCCGAATGACCCGGTCGCGCCAGGATGCCAGCTCCGCCGGGTCGTTCGGGTCCACCTCCTCGCCCCAGCACCAGGTGTAGCCCCAGATCACCTCAATCCCCACCCGGTGGGCGAAGTCCACCACCTCGGCGGCGTTGCCGGGGGCGAAGTCGTTCCAGCAGATCAGCGTGTTCATCTTCCACCGGCTCATGTGCTCCAGGAAGCGGCGGTAGTCGTAGACCACGTGGCCCCAGGTCCATATGCCGCGCTGCGCCACGGCCGGGGCCGACGCGAGGTCCCATTGCGGCACCGGCTGGTGAAAGGGGGCGGGTCGGCGCGGGCGTTTGGCGACGTGGGGTTGCGGCCGGCTGCGGGGGGCGAGGGCTGCGCAGTAGGGGTCGTGGCAGTAGTGCTCCCAGTCGCGGGCGGCGTAGAGGGCGCCGCGGGGGTCGGCCCCGGCCAGGACCAGCACCTGGCGGGCGGCGCCGAAGGGGCTGGGCAGGACCTTGACGGCGTAGGACTGCGCCTTGCGCGGCGGGCGGAGCTTCCCGGCGGCGACCAGTGAGGCGATGAGGCCGTTCGATTCCCGCGTGCCCACCAGCAGCAGGTTGTGCTGCTTGAGCCTCCGCTTCTCGCACCCGCCGACGTGGGTCTGGAGGACGTAGGGGAGGTGCTGCTGGAGGAGGGCGGCGGCGTCGGCGGCGGCGTAACGCTCCAGCTCGCCCGGTCCGGTCACGACGAGCCAGCGGGGCTTGTTGAACACCTCAGGCCTCTGCTTCATCGGACTTGTCCTTGAGCTCTTCGAGGAGCTGCCAGCACAGCCACAGGGAGCGCGGCACGTGGAAGCAGCCCTTCCACTTCCCGCCCTTCAGGTCCAGGTTGACCTGGCCGGCGCGGTCGAGGTACCCGAACCACTCGCCGAACTGCTCGTCGTGAAAGTGCGTCCAGGCGTAGTCGTGGACCTTCTCGAACCAGGCGGCGAACTCCGCGCGCCCGGTGGCGTGGTAGGCGGCCAGCAGCGCCACCAGCGCCTCGCCGTGGACCCACCAGAGCTTCTGGTTGCATTCGAGCTGCTCGGGCGGCTTGCCGCGGGCGTCCATGAAGTAGAAGAACCCCCCGTGCTCCGCGTCCCACCCGAACTCGAGCATGTCGCCGACGGCCTGGAGGGCCTTCTCGGCGAGGTCGTCTCTCTCCCAGGCATTCCCGCCCTGAATGAGGAACCACAGGCACTCCAGGGCGTGCCCGGGCATGACCAGCCGGCCGCGGAAGGTGTCCGGGTGGCTGCCGTCGGGGGCCACGTGCTCGAAGACGAGCCCCTCCCTGCGGTCCACGAACAGGCGGAGGATCTTCTCCATGCTGGCGACGCCGCACTCGCGGAACGTCGGATCGTCGATGCTCGATGCCAGCTCCAGCGACAGGTTCACGTTGATCATGTCGTAGACCATCGATTCCGTCGGGCGGACGCCGGGGATGAGCTTCGGATACGGCTGCTCCTTCGTCTCCAGCGAGCGCTGGACGCCGCGGTAGGTCCTCATCGCCATCTCGCGGGCCCATTCTTCCCCGGCGGCGGCGGCGTACTCGCCCAGGCCCATCGCGGCGAAGCAGTCGCTGAAGATGCAGGTTCGCGCGTAGGGCGTGCCGGCCCGGTCGAGGGCGAAGTAGAACCTCCCGGCGGGGTCGCGGCCGTGGTCGCGGAGGAACTCCGCGCCCAGCCGGGCGAGCTGGAGGTATGCCGGGTCCTTCCGGACGTGGCGGAACATCTTCGCGAAGGTCCAGACCCCCCGGCCCTGGAGCCAGAGGAACTTGTCGGTGTCGAAGACGCCGCCGCGGCGGTCCAGGCAGGTGAAGGTGCCCCCGCACTCGCGGTCGGGGGAGTGGTTCATCCAGAACGGAAGCACCTCATCGAGGAGCTTGTCGCGGTAGAACGCGGCGTACCGGGCGGCGTCCATTTGCCTCTCCTTCGCAGGGGCGTCCTTCGCCCGATACTATCCGCACAGTCGCGCCGGTCAAGGGAGCCGGCGGCGCGCGGGCGGCGCTCCAAAAAATGCGCTTCGACTCTGGCCTCAGCGGCCGGCGGCGGTAGAATGCCCGGACACGTTTGCGGTCTGTTGTTATTCAGTAAGGATCGAAGGCAATGGCCGAGCAGGACGCGGATAAGGTCGGCGCGATCGCCCACACGCAGAAGGCCGACAACCTCGGGATCACCGAGGCGGTCTCCCGCCCGATGAAGATCGTCTTCCTGGGCGCCGGCAGCTTCTTCCTGGAGTCGCTGGCCAAGGACGTGCTGAACATCCCCGGGGCCGACCGGGGTCAGTTCGCCCTGGTGGACATAGATCGGGAGAGGCTGGAACTGGCCGAGGCCATGATGAAGGTCATTCTCGATCGGATGGGGAAGACCGGCGGGTGGGATCAATCGGCACAGCGACAGCCGGAACAGCCGGAACAGCCGGAACAGGAAAAGCCTGGGCGGGATCAGAAATCCACTCCGCGGCCCCAGCCGGCGGGTGGACAGGAGAAGAGTGGGAATAACCTCGGTGATCCGGGCGTACTCGAGGCGAAGGCTGTCGTTCCGACACCGGAGCTCCCGTCGAAGGCGAAACAGACCGGGGAACCGGTGGTTTCCGAGGCGGTGGATCGGCGGGAGGTGGCTGCAAGGGCGGGGGACGATCTGGAGATCAGTTTCGACGGAGAGGGATGGCTGTTTCTCGGCTACTCGGTGGACCGGGATGCGGATGCCGTTCCCTTCAGGTCCAGGGAG
>CAZNSB010000538.1:0-3758 GCA_964575155.1 uncultured Planctomycetaceae bacterium
GCTGTGGACCTCGGCGTCCAGATCGCCGGCGTGAAGCTGGCCAATCCGATCATGACGGCCAGCGGCACCTGCGGCTATGCCGACGAGTACGGCGACTTCGTGAACCTCCACCAACTCGGGGCGTTCGTGACCAAGTCTATCACGCCCGAGCCCCGGATCGGCAACGAGTACCCTCGCGTCGTCGAGACCCGCGCGGGCATGCTCAACGCCATCGGGCTGGCCAACATCGGGCTCGAGGCCTTCCTGGCCGAGAAGGTGCCCCTCCTGGAGGCCCTCGGCATCCCCGTCTTCGTCAACGTCGCCGGGGCGCGGATCGACGACTACCTCGCCGTCGCCGAGCGCCTCGAGGACGTGGACGCCGTCCGCGGCGTGGAGCTGAACGTCTCCTGCCCCAACGTCAAGGCCGGCGGCATCCAGTTCGGCGTGGACCCGAAACTGACCTCCGAAATCACCGCCGCCGCAAGGGAAGTCTGCCGGAAGAACATCCTGATCGTGAAGCTCTCGCCCAACGTCACGGACATCGCCGCCGTCGCCGCCGCCGCCGTCGACGCCGGCGCCGACGCCCTCAGCCTGGTCAACACCTTCACCGCCATGGCCGTGGACATCGAGACCCGCCGCCCCATCCTGGCCAACCGCACCGGGGGGCTTTCCGGCCCGGCCATCCGACCCATCGCCGTCCACATGGTCCATCGCGTCTACGCCGAGGTCGCCCGACCCGCCGGCGTCCCCGTCATCGGCATGGGCGGGATCCAGTTCCCCCACGACGCCGTCGAGTTCCTCCTGGCAGGGGCCGCCGCCCTCGCCGTCGGCACCGCGCTGTTCGTCGACCCCTCCTGCCTCCTCCAAATCCGAGACGGCATCGCCGACTACCTCCGCCGCCACGGGCACCAAAGCCTCACCGAGATCGTCGGCTCCCTAAAGACCGACGAATGAGAATCGTTCCTCTGGCCAACCCTCCGGCGATCCGATATAATAATACTAGACCCACCCAAGCGGCGGGTGCCGCCGGCCTGATCCATACCTCCGACGGTGCTGAAGACCGGAAACTCGATGGGTAATCCCGCGGAGGTGCGACATGCAGACCTACAGACTCATTGCAGTCCTCCTGGCCGCCGCAGCAGTCGGCGCCAGCGGCCTGGCCGGGCCGACGACCACGGCGCCGGCCGGTGCCGCCAGGCCCGCCCAGCGGCTCACCCAGGAGCATGCCCGCGTCAGCCTGGCCAACATGCCCCTGCACGAGGTGCTCACCCATTACGGGAAGCTCTCCGGCCTGACGATCAAGGCCGACTGGGACGCCCTGAAAATGGCCGGAATCACCCGGAAAACACCCGTGACGCTCAAGGCCTACGGGCTGACCTTCGAAAAGCTCCTCGACCTGACCCTCGACTCGATCGCCCTCAAGGACCGCCCCCTCGCCTGGTACCTCTCCGCCGACGTCGTTCACGTCAGCACCCAGATGCGGGTCCTGCTCCGCGACCGCCCGATCGCACGCGCCCCGGCCCGCGCCGCACCCGCCCGACGCCGCAGGGGGGGGCTCGGACAGATCAACTTCGATCAGACCCCACTCCGACACGTCATCGAGTTCATCCGAGACTACTCCGGGCTGAACATCCACGTCAACTGGCGCTCCCTCGAGGCCACCGGCATCACCCAAGACACGCCCGTCACCCTCAAGGCCCGCGGCATCTCCCTGCGACGCATGATCGACCTCGTCATGGACCAGCTCAGCGCCGGACGCGACCGCTTCTCCAGCGTCTACTGGATCGCCGAGGACCGCGTCGTCCAGATCGCCACCGGTGACGCCTTCAACCGCACCACACGCACCCAGATCTACGACGTCAGCGACGTGCTCATGGTCGTGCCCAGTTTCCAGGGACCCCGAATCAGCCTCCAGGCCGGGCCCGACCAGACCGCCCAGAGCGAGACCGCCGAGAAGGACCGCCCCGGCCTGTTCGACGTGCCCGGCGAGAAGCCCAAGGCCGGCCAGAGCGACGAGGAGCGCCGAAGGGAGATGCGGGAAGGGCTCATCGAGACCATCAAGCTCTCCATCGGCGAGGAGATGTGGATGCCCAACGGAAAGGGGTCCATCCGAATCCTCAAGGGAAGGCTTATCATCACCCAGACACCCCTGGGCTTCAAGCTGCTCCAGCGCTCCATGACCCGCTAGCGCACCACGCCGCGCGTCACGCCCCACAGTACGTGCAGCACGACGTTTCCGATTCGGCCACCGAGACGGCCTCGAGCCCCGGCAGCCGCGGAGCGAGCCGGTCCCAGAACCACTTGGCGATGACCTCGCTGGTGGGATTGTCCAGGCCCGCCACCTGGTTCAGGTCCGCGTGGTCCAGTTGTGCGATCAGCGGCGACATCGCGCCCTGGATACGCCCGAAGTCCATCACCCACCCCACGTGTTCGTCCACCGCCCCGGCCACGACCACCGTGACCCGGTAGCTGTGGCCGTGCGGGCGGGCGCACTTGTGCTCCGGCGGGACCTTCGGGAGGTGATGCCCCGCATCGAATCGAAACGTCTTGCTGAGTTCCGCTTTCACGTTGCCTCGCCCTCCGCCTGCACCATTCTACCCCGCCGCCGCCGCCAGGCAAGCGGCCCAACCGGCTCGTCGGAATCTCCGCCTCGAGCCCGAAGCGCCGCCCGCCCGGGCCACAGGCCACAACGCAGGCGGGTCGCTGAAACCTCACGCCCATCCGTCGACGATCTCCTCGGCCGCGGAGGCCAGGACGCCCGGCAGCCGCCCCGGCTCCAGGCAGGTGAACCGGGAGCGGATCTCGTGCCCGTGGCGGAACGCGCCCGGCAGGCGCTCGCAGCCCCGGCCACCGCTGCACTCAGTCTGACTGCCCTCTCATCCTCCCGCACCTCGCGTCGCGAGGTACCAGGCCAGTTTGGGCCAGGCCGCCGCATCGGGCCCCGCCGTTCCGCCCCGTCGTCCCGCGGCGATGTTCTCCGGCACCTCACGACGTGAGGTACCGCCCCAGTTTGGCCCAGGCCCCGGCGTCGGGCCCCGCCGTTCCCCCGCGTCGTCCGGCGGGTTCCTCTTCCGGTACCTCATGTCGTGAGGTACCGGCCCAGTTTGGTCCACGGCGCCGCATCGGGCCCCGCTGCTCCGCCGCATCGTCCTGCGGTGTTGCGCGGCGTCATCCCGCGGCGTCGTCCTCCGCTACCTCATGTCGTGAGGTACCGGCCCAGTTTGGTCCAGGCCGCCGCACCGGGCCCCGCCGTTCCGCCGCGTCATCCCGCGGCGATGTTCTCCGGTACCTCACGACGTGAGGTACCGGCCCAGTTTGGTCCAGGCCGCCGGATCGGGCCCCCCTGGTGCGCCGCCTCGTCCCGCGGCGTTGTTCTCCGGTACCTCATGTCGTGAGGTACCGCGGCGGTGTCGGCGAGGCCGCCGGTCCTGCCCCCGCTGGCGCGCCGCCTCGTCGTGCGGCGTGGACCTCCGGTACCTCACGACGTGAGGTACCGGTCCAGTTTGGTCCAGGCCGCCGGATCGGGCCCCGGTGCTCCGCCGCATCGTCCTGCGGTGTTGCGCGGCGTCATCCCGCGGCGTCGTCCTCCGGTACCTCACGTCGTGAGGTACCGGGCCAGTTTGGGCGGGCCCGCCGCACCGGGCCCCGCCGTTCCGCCGCGTCATCCCGCGGCGTCGTCCTCCGGTACCTCATGTCGTGAGGTACCGGCCCAGTTTGGCCCAGACCGCCGCATCGGGCCCCCCTGGTGCGCCGCATCGTCCTGCGGTGTTGCGTCGCGT
>CAZNSB010000539.1:0-3757 GCA_964575155.1 uncultured Planctomycetaceae bacterium
TAAAACAACAACCGGGCCTCGCAATCACCGCCCAAACTGTTGAAGATGGGCTTGACGCCTTCCTCCGCCGGCCCTGCGCGAACGCGCCGCCGAGGCCGCACTTCAGGCCCGCCCTTCTCTTGCGGGTGTTGAATCCGTCGAGCGTTCTCTCCGCGATTTGCCTCCGCGCCGCCCGCGGGTGCCGGCGGGCCGCGCCGGCGCGGTCAACCTCCCTATTGCGGACCGCCCGGGCTGAGGCTATCCTCTTACGGAGCCTGACCGGGCAGACTCACGTGCTTGTCTGCGGCGGGGGGCTTGGGGCGAGTGAGCGTGTACGGACTGGCGTCATTCTGGCGTTTTGTCACAGACAACTGGGCGGCCCTGACGATCGCCGGGACCTGCCTGAGCCTGCTGGCCTTCGTGATAATGTGGCTGGGCAAGTACGTTCGCATCTGCCTGAACATTTTCGTGGACACCCCGCCGCCGCTCTCGATGGGCCCGCGGGACTTTCAGATCATCCGCGGCGAGGAGGTCCGCTTCCGCAGCTTCGACGGCACCAGCCTGCGCGGCATGTGGCTGCGGACGCCGGACCGGCGGCGGCGGGGCACGATCGTCTTCTGCCACGAGTTCGGCTCGGACATGTACAGTTGCGCGCGGTATACGCGTCCGCTGATCGACGCGGGCTTCGACGTGTTCACCTTCGACTTTCGGGGGCACGGGGACAGCTCCTTCCCCAAGGGGTATCGCCCGCTCCAGTGGCCTTCGGACAAGGAGCTGGAGGACGTCCTCGGGGCGACGGCATTTGTGGAGGACGCCATGGAGGCGGCCGGGCAGTCCCGGCGCATCGGCCTGTTCGGCATCAGCCGGGGGGCCGGCGCCGCCATCCTCGCCGCCAGCTCCGACCCCAACGTCGCCTGCATGCTCTGCGACGGGGCCTTCAGCACCCGGGGCACGCTGGTGTCGCTGATGAAACGCTGGGCGTACATCTTCGCCCGGGTCAAGCTGGTGTACGAAAACCACCCCGACGCCTTCTGGCGGTTCCTGCTGTGGTGCATGCTGCGGTTCGCCCAGCCGAAGCTGGGGCGGCGGTTCCCCTCCGTGCGCAAGGCGCTGGCGAAAATGGTCTCCTGCCCGATCCTGTTCATCCACGGGCAGAAGGACAGCTACATCCGCCCCAACCAGGCGGACTTCCTGTACGGGGCCGCCGGGGAGCCCAAAGAGCTCTGGATCGTCCCTCACGCCAAGCACAACCAGTCCGTGGTGGTCGCGCCGGAAGAGTACGCCTCCCGCACGGTCGCCTTCTTCCGCACCTACCTCACCGACGCCGACGCCGCCCGGGCCGAGGTCGCCGGCGAGGAGGCCAGAACCGGCGTGGCCTGAACTCCCCTCGCGGGCGGGCCCCTGAGCCAACGCGACTCTGGAACTTCGCGCAGGAATCCGTATGCTGACTCGGCAATGGGTCTCATCCGGACAGTCCTGAGGCCGGCCGCACGCCTCGCGGCGGTCCGCGCCGGCCGGCAGGTCGGGAACTTCCTGGCCGCCCACGAGCGGACCGAGCAGGTGCAGCTGGGGCTGCTGCGCGAGCTGCTGGACGCCGGCGCCGACAGCGCCTTCGGGCGCGACCACGGTCTGGGGAAGGTCCGCTCCTACGCCGATTTCGTCTCCGCCGTGCCCGTCGGCGATTACGAGACCCACCGCCCCTACGTCCAGCGCGTCCTCGCCGGCGAGGTGGAGGCCATGTTCGCCCCGGGCACGTTCATCTGCATGTTTGCCGTCACCTCCGGCACCACGGGAAGGCCCAAGCACATTCCGGTCACCCCCGCCTTCCTCGAAGACTACCGCCGGGGATGGAACGTCTTCGGGCTGTCGGCCCTGCGGGATCACCCGGGGGCCTGGCTGCGGAAGATCGTGACCGTTTCCTCCTCGGCTCGGGAGAGCGTCACCGACGCGGGGGTTCCCTGCGGGGCGATCAGCGGCCTGCTGGCCGAAAACCAGATGTGGATCGTCCGGAAGATGTACCCCGTCCCGCCTGCCGTCCGAGAGCTTCGCGAGCCCGCCGCCAAGTATTACCTCACCCTCCGGGCGTCGCTGGCCGAGGACGTCGGCGTGCTGACCACGGCGAACCCTTCCTCGGCGATCAAGCTGGGCGAGGCCGCCCGCGACCACGCCGAGCGGCTCATCCGCGACGTCCGCGACGGCACCTGCACCCCGCCGGGCGGCATGCCGGCGGGGCTGGCCGGCCGGCTCCAGTTCCGTCCCCGGCCGGCGGCGGCCAGGAGGCTTCAGGCCCTCCTCGACAACCGCGGGGAGTTCCTCCCGAAGCATTTCTGGAACCTCCGCATCCTGACGCACTGGACCGGAGGCACGCTGGGGCTGTACCTGCCGGGCGTCCGCCGCCTGTACGGCGACGTGCCCATCCGCGACATCGGGCTGCTGGCCAGTGAAGGCAGGCTTTCGGTGCCCCTGGCCGACCACACGCCGGCCGGCGTGGCCGAGATCACCGCCAACTTCCTCGAATTCATCCCCGCCGAGCAGGTCGCCTCGGCCTCGCCCGACGTCCTCCGGGCCCACGAGCTGGAGATCGGGCGGGAATACTTCATTGTGCTTAGCAACCGCGCCGGGCTGTGGCGCTACAACATCGACGACCGCGTCCGGGTGACCGGGCGCCTCGGAAACACCCCCGTCTTCGAGTTCCTCTCCAGGGGCCTGCACACCTGCTCCATGACCGGGGAGAAGCTGACCGAGCACCAGGTGGTGGCGGCGATGGCCGGCGCCGCCGGTCCAGGCCGCGCGGGGGCGGAGACCTTCGTTCTCCAGGGACACTTCGCCGAGACGCCGTACTACGAGCTGCGCGTCGAGCCGGCGGAGGGGATGGACGTGGATTCGGTCGCCCGGCGGATGGACGAGGCGCTGCGCGGGTTGAACGTGGAATACGAGGTCAAGCGCGGCAGCGGCCGGCTGGGGCCCATCCGGGCCGCCTGCGCCCCGCCGGGCAGCTTCGCCGAGGCCGAGGCCAGGCTGATCGCCCGGCGGCGAGGTCGGTCCGAGCAGTACAAGCACAAGTACCTCTTGACCGAAGTGATCGACGACGGCAAGCCGGGCCCCAGGCGGGAGGACGCAAATGAGTGAGCTGGAATTCCAGGGCGCCGCCCGCCGCACCACGGGGTCGATGCACATCTTTCGCCACAATGGTGCCGCCGTCAGCCTGGACTGCGGCCTGTTTCAGGGCCGCCGCGCCGAGGCGAGGGAGCTGAACCAGAAGTTCCCCCTCTACCCGAACGAGCTGGACCGGGTGGTGCTCACGCACGCCCACATGGACCACAGCGGCCGGCTGCCCGTTCTGGTGAAGCGGGGCTTCCGGGGGCCGATCTTCGCGACCCCGCCGACCGCGGCCCTGTGCGGCGTCATGCTCCCCGACTCCGCCCACATCCAGGAGGAGGACGCCAGGTACTGGAACACCAAGCGGGCCGCCGACGAGTCCGACCGGATCGAGCCGCTGTACACCGTCGAGGACGCCCTGGCCACGCTCCCGCAGTTCCGGGCCGTCTCCGACGACACCCCCTTTGAGGTCTGCGACGGGTGCAAGGTGACCTTTCTCGAAGCCGGGCACATGCTCGGCTCGGCCATGGCGCTGCTGGAGGTCAACGGCAACGGCCACAGCGCCCGCATCCTGTACACGGGCGACATGGGCCGGTTCCGCGTGCCCATCCTCAAGGACCCCGTCGAGCCGCTGCCCGAGTGCGACTACCTCATCACCGAATGCACCTACGCCGACCGC
>CAZNSB010000540.1:0-3744 GCA_964575155.1 uncultured Planctomycetaceae bacterium
TGGCCAGGTCGAGCACGTCCACCTCGTCGTTGAGGTCGGCGTCGCCCTTGTGCCCGCTCCAGGCGATCTGGCTGCCGTCCAGGAGCACGTCCTTGGGCCCGTAGCTCAGCACGTTGACGGTGCTGGTGATGGCCCAGTGGTCGTCGGTGGCCGGGGAGAGGAACACGTCGAAGAACTGCCCGGTCCGCGTCCCGCCGACGTCGACGATCGTCATGCCCGTCTGCCCTTGCAGGGCGGTGGGGATCAGGTTGGCGGAGGGGATGGGCAGGTTCAGCACGACCTCGCCGCCGGTGACGTTGGCGTTGCCGGTGACGACCAACTGGTCGTGGGCGCCCCCACCCGGCGTGCCGGCGTGCTTGAGGACGTCCACGTGGAGGCGGGCGTACTTCCAGGCCTCGTTGGGCGGATCCGTGTCCACCTTGGTGAAGTTCACGTGGCCCTGGACGGTCAGGGCGCCGGCGGAGCTGCCCGGGCTGACGGCGGCGGTGACGGTGGCCGTGGGCAGCAGCGTCATGGTGCCGACCTTGAATGTGCCCTCGCCGGTCAGCGTGGCGGTGAAGGACGGGTTCCCGCCGCACTCGAGGGTCGCCCCGGCGTCCACGTTCAACAGCGTGGCCCCGCCGAGCTTGTTGACGTTGTCGGCGTACAGCTTTCCGCCCTGGACGTCGACGGCGGCCATGGCGTTGGCGGTGCTCTTCAGCTCGACGGTCCCTTCCTGGGTCAGGGTGGCGTAGGTCTTCCCGCCGCCGCCGGTGGCGCCGCCTTGGCCGTCGAGGATGTCCATGGCGGCGGTGTCGCCGACGATCAATGTCCCGCCGGGGAAGTTGACCTTGCCGTTCATCCACAGGCCGTACCCGGTGGCCGCGGCCAGGCGGCCGACGCTGCCCGTGGGCGTCACCTCGCTGTTGAACTGGGCGATGCTGCCCTGCGTGCTGACGCGATAGGCGATCAGGCGCCCGGTCTCCGAGAGCACCAGCCCGCCGGACTGCGTTTTCCCGGCCTCGTAGTCCCAGACGACGAAGTCAACGTTGCCGTTGGTGGGCAGGTTGGCGATGTTGTTGGTGCCCAGGAGGACCTGCCCGCCGGCCTCGGGGAAGTCGAAGACGTCCGTGCCCATGCCGGTGGATCGCCAGCAGCTCACCATCCCGCCGGCGTTGACGTGCACGCTGCCGGTGGTGATGGAGCGGTTCTGGTGGATGTAGAAGATCCCGCCGTCGTTGACGTTCACGTGGGAACTGTTGGCCAGCGAGGTATCGCCGCCCGGCTGGATGTACGTCCCGTCGTTGACGTGGACGGTCGCGCCGGAGGCGACGACGCCGGCGCCGGTGCCCAGCAGGCAGTAGCCCTTGTTGAGGTGGAGCGTCACGCCGGCCGGCAGCCCGCCGGCGTCCTCGAAGTACAGCCGCCCGTCGGCGTTCATGTTGACGACCGTGGCCGAGCCGGCGGCCGAGAAGTTGCCCGCCCCGTCGAAGTAGAACCCCGTGTAGTTGTTGTTGAACTCGTCGCGCGAGCGGACGCCGCCGCCTTCGAGGTTGACCGGCCCGGTGGTGACCAGCTTCGCCCCGTCGAACTCGATCCGGCGGAGGTCCTGGGCCCAGAAGCTGATGCCCGCCCCGCCGGCCTCGGAGACCGTCCCGGAGATCGTGGGGTTGTTGTCCAGGGTCCCCAGGCCCTTGCACGTGGACCAGATCGCGACCGAGCCGTTGACGGCCAGGCCGGCGGTCGCGAAGTAGGCCTTTTGCTCGGTGCCCTCGATCTGGGTGGCCGTCGGGAAGGGCAGGTCGGGGTGGATGATGGCGTCGTCGTGGACGTGGACGTTCCCGCCGGCGCCGTAGCTGATGGTGGTGGCCCCGGCGGTGTTGATCAGCAGCCCGCCGGCGTACTGGTGGATCTTGCCGTGGTTCTCGGTGCTGTTCAGCTCGATCGTCCCGCCGCGGACCTCGACGGCCGGGACCGAGGCCAGGACGGCGTCGCCGACGCCCCCCCCGCCGGCGACGGGGTCGGTGACCAGGCGGCTGTTGTAGATCACCACCGTGCCGTCGCCCAGGGCCCCGTTGGCGGTGACCACGGCCTTGCAGTTGGCCGACTGGGACGAGCCGTAGCCGAAGTTGACCTCCGTGCCGCCGTGGTAGTCGTTGTTCGGGCAGGTCAGGGTGATGGTCGCCCCGTTGCTCGTCTCCCACGTCCCCCCGTCCAGGTGGAAGCTTCCGGGCCCGGTGAGCTTGCCGGCGATCGTCATGGTCTTGTCGGCCATGACGAACGCCCCGGCGGCGCCCTGAAGGGTCACGGTGGCCGAGGGCAGGACCGCCGCGTCCACCTTGCTGTTGCCGGCCGTCACGTTGTACAGGCGCCCCCCGTCCAGGGTGACGGCCGCGCCCAGCCCGGTGGGCGTGCCGCCGATCCCCAGCGTGCCCTGCACCGTGACCACCCCGCCGCCCACGGCGTCGTCGTGCTCGAGCTGCAACGTCATGTCGGGATCGACCAGGACCTTCCCGCCCCAGGCGCTGTTGTCGGTGGCCAGGGCCACCGGGCCGGACACGTAGCTGGTGGCGCAGACGTGGATGGTGCCGGTGCCCAGCAGCGGGCAGGCGATCCGCGTCAGCCCGCCCTCGTTGCCGCCGAACTGGCAGGTGCCGTTGATCGTCATCGACCCGCCGGTGATGGACTTGTTCCTGAAGCCGAAGGAGTCCACGTCCGTCAGCTCCCACTCCCACCCGTCCACGTTGACCCAGGAGCGGAAGGTCCCGCCGGTGATCTGGACCGCCGACGGCGCGTTGGCGGCGGTCTGGTCGACGCCGCCCCGGACATAGACGGTGCACGCCCGGTGCGCCCCGGGCGACAGAGTGAGGGTCCCCGTCCCGAACGCGCCGTCGGTCCGCACATCGACATTCGCGGAGTTCCGGATGTCCCACCCGCCGGAAAAGCCCGTGGCGTCGTGGTAGAGCTTGAGCTGGGCCCCGTTGGAGGTCAGCTTGCCCGTCCCGGTCAGGACGCCGCGGAGGTCGAAGCCCCGGTTGCCGTAGGGCTCGGTGGCCGGGTCAGCGGAGATCTCCGACGCGGCCGTCACCTGGATCGGGCTGTCGATCCGCACGACCCCGTCCTTGTACCGGCTCAGCTTGCCGCCGGCGAGGGTGATCAGGTCCGGCGCGGCGGCGAGGGTGAGGTTCAGGTTCACCTTCACCGCGTTCGAGTCCAGCGTCGCCGTGTCCCCGGACTGGGGATACGTCACGTCGGACGGGTCCCACGTGGCCGGGGCGTTCCAGTTGCCGTCGTCGTCGTCGTTGTAGTCGGTCGCTCCGGCCGGGCCGGCCGCGATCAGCGCGCACACCAACAATGTCAGAGTTCCCGTTTGCCTTGCCATCTCAAACCTCCTCAATGAATCCGTCCCTTTGTGGTAGAGTCTGCCTGTCCCTGCCGCCTACGGAGTGCAGAAACGAAGTGCTGCACACAAGCTTATCATGCGCGGAATCCCGGATCTGTCAAGCCCAAAACACCCCCCCCAAGAAAAGGGGTGCGACAGCGGATTGTGGCACGGGCGTCTCGCCCGTGCGGTGAGCCGCCATCGCCCCGGGTTCCTCGCACGGCCGAGACGGCCGTGCCACGAAAAAATGGTGCACCCAGCCTGTAGCCCGGGGCCCAGCCCCGGCGAATCGTCCCTGGCTGCCTGTCTTGGCCGGGGGGATGCCCCGGCCTATTCATGAAAGGCTGCCGGACGTCAACCGTGCCCGCCGTTTCTTTTTCTTC
>CAZNSB010000541.1:0-3742 GCA_964575155.1 uncultured Planctomycetaceae bacterium
CTAACCTCCGCCTGCAGCGATACATGCTAAATGGAACTGTAGAAGATGGGTTTGAATCTATGGGTGCCACGGCTGCGTTGTGTGCAGCCGTGCGGGCCCCCGGGCCCCAAAGTTCAATCTTGACAATGTACCAGACGCTCACGGCGACCAGGGGCCGGCGTTGCTCTGGGGGTAGAGCTGCCCGGGGTACATGCTCCGGATGGAGTCGTCTGCAAACAGGACGTTGATCCGCCCGAGGTGCCGGCCGCTGCCGTTGAGGCGGGCGTTGACGTTGGCGCCGTCCGGATCGGCGACGAACCCCATGTCCTGGTCGCTGGTCTCGTAGTCCATCAGCACGATCGTGTCCGGCGAGACGGCGTGCCGCCCGAGCCTGGCGTTGATGCCGTAGCTGGTGTAGATGCTCCCCAGGAGGATCTCGTCGCCCAGGTGAAGCCCCACCCGCTCGTCCACGCCGAACATCGGCTTGTTGAAGGCGTACGCGCGGTTGTCCATCCCGCAGGTGACGTACTGCATCCGCATCAGCCTCCCGCCGGCGGGGTGGTCGTCGTACAGCCGGTAGATCCCGTCGTTGTTGGAGTAGTCCGGGCAGTTCGGATAGTCGGGGTTGTCCTCCGAGAAGAGGGTCTGGAGGCCAGACCACGCCGGGTTGTCCTCGAAGACGTACTCGGTATACCACCCTGCGCCGTCCTGGCCTCGTCGGCTGCGGCAGACGCGGTATCCGCCCGACGAGTACCCGTCCACGAACCGCGAGATGAAGCTGCCGTATCGCCATTCCAGGTTCGGCCCGATCTGCCAGTCCCCCGCGTCGTCCTCCGGACACAGGAACACCTGTTCCTTGGGAAGGTGGCTGTAGGGGATGCCCGGGAACCTCAGCGGGTCCGGGTGCGGCGTTGCGGCGGCGCCGCCCACGGGGGGGGCCTCCGCAGCCATCCTGAAGCCCGCGGAAATCTGGTGGAGGTTGTGCCGGCAGACCGCCGCCCGGGCCAAGCTCCGAGCCGTGCTCAACTGAGGCAGCAGAACCGCCACCAGCAGCGCGATGATGCCCACCACGACCAGCAGCTCGATCAGCGTAAACGCGCGGCGTCTCATGGGTCTGTCTCCCTCGGCCCAAGTCGGGAGCTGGGCCGGCCCGCGGGACCTCTGCCGTGCACTACGGTCAAGGATCGCTCAGATCGTCTCTGCCCGACTCCGCTGACGGACAGCCACATTTTGATTATACCACCCGCTCCCGGCCCGCGCCTACCCCCCTTTTCACCTTTTCCGGCACCAGGGCGCTGTCGAATTCGAGCCCTTGGGGCTCCAGAGGGCCCCCAACCGCGGCCTTCTTGAACCCCACCGTAGCCCGCACGGGGGACCGCTTCTTGGCAAGACAGGCCGACTGGCGTTATGGTGGCCCTTGCGACGAGGGCGTGCCGGCCAGCGCCCGGCAGCCAGGGCAGCGAGGAGGTACCGATGGCGGCGAAGCTGACCAAGCGCGAGCGCGTCGAGCGGGCCATGGTCCTCCGGGAGACCGACCGCGTCCCGCTGTACGACATCCTGCTCTGCGACGCCGCCATCGAGCACTTCAGCGGGCAGAAGCTCCCCCCGCTGGCCGAGGACCCCCCAACCCGCGCCGAGGTCGACCGCATCGCCGGCAAGGCCATTGAGAAGATGCTCGACGCGACCCGAGGCTCCACCTTCGGGGTCCTGGCCGACGGCGACTCCGTCGATGCGTTCGGCTTCCGGAGGCGGCAGTCGGCTTGGGAGAAGACCTCCTGGATTGTGGAGCGCCCCTTCGCCGACGAGGCCGGGGCTGCCGAGTTCCTCAAACAGTTCATCGTGCCGATCGAACGCGAGACGCGCCAGATCCGGGCCGACCCGGCCGAGCGCCGCCGGCAATATCACCACTGGTTCGCCGGGGTGCAGGCGCGGATCGGCAACACCGTCCACCTGCTCGCCCAGCACGGGACCGGGCTGGACGAGGTCCGCGAGAGGCTGGGCTTCGAGCTGTTCTGCTACCTCTGGGACGAAGACCCCGACCTGATCCGCCACGCCCTCGACGCCTGCACGGAGCGCAACGTCGCCCTCTGCCACGCCGTCGCCGACCCCGCCCTCTCCCCGGCCGTGCTCACCTACGGCGACATCGCCTGCAAGAACCGCCTGCTGCACTCGCCGCAGTGGCTGCGGGAGGAGTTCTTCCCCCGGCTGAGGCGGATCAACGACGCCTGGCACGAGCACGGGCTCACGTGCCTGTTCCACTCTGACGGGTACCTGATGGAGGTCATGGACGACCTCGTCGAAGCCGGCATCGACGGGCTGAACCCCATCGAGACCGTCGCCGGCATGGAGCTGGGCGAGGTCCGGCGGAAGTACCCCCGGCTCTTCCTGGCCGGCGGCATCGACATGAGCCAACTCCTCTCCCGCGGGACGCCCGAGCAGGTGCGGGAGGCCTGCCGGCAGGCCATCCGCGACGCCTACCCGGGCTACCTCATGGGCTCCACCACCGAGGCCGACAACTCCTGCCGGGCAGAAAACCTCCTCGCCATGCACGAGGTGGCGGCGTCCGGCTACCGGGGCTGATCGGAGCTTCCGGCGAGGAGCTTCCCTACGCCGGCGTGAAGCTTCCCGGCCCGCTCGGCCGAGCGTTCGGGGGGGACCTCGCGGCAGATGCCCGTGATGTCGCCGGCGCCCATGCCCCTTTCGGCCCGCAACGCGACCGGGTCACAAAAAAAACAGCTCCGGAATTTCGCCGGGCCCGCATTTCGGTACAATCCTCCCGGCTTTCTCCTCGGCCGAACTGAGGGCATGCTCGCCATGGGAAAGGTACGGATCGGTTTCGTCGGCGCCGGCACGATGGGGCAGATGGCCCACCTGAAGAACTACGTGAGCATCGAGGGCTGCGAGGTGGCGGCCCTGGCGGAGGTGCGCGAGCGGACGGGCAGGCTGGTCGCCGAGCGGTACGGCATCGGCAGGCTCTACCGCGACCACCGCGAGATGCTCGCCGCCGAGGACCTCGACGGCGTCGTCGCCAGCCAGCCCTTCACCGCCCACTTCGCCCTCCTGCCGGAAATCTACCCGCACGTCAGGCACGCCTTCACCGAGAAGCCCCTGGCGGCCTGGCCCGAGGCGGGGGCGAAGCTGGCGGCCGAGGCCGAGGCCGCCGGCTGCGTGCACATGGTCGGCTACCACAAGCGCTCGGACCCGGCCACCGCCTGCGCCAAGGCCCTGATCGACGAATGGAAGCGCACCGGCGAGCTGGGACCGCTTCGGTACGTCCGCATCCTCATGCCCGCCGGCGACTGGATCGCCGGGGGCTTCGCGGGCCTGCTGGACGGCGGCGACGACCGCCCCCCCCCGCCCGCCGAGCCCGACCCGACCGGCGTGGACCCCGACACCGCCAGGGAGTACTGGGGCTTCGTCAACTACTACATCCACCAGGTCAACCTGATGCGGCACCTGCTCGGCGAGCCGTACAAGGTCGCCTACGCGGACCGAACGGGGGTGCTGCTGGCCGTCGAGAGCGACTCGGGCATCCCCGGGGCGATCGAGATGACCCCGTACCGCACGACGATCGAATGGGAGGAATCGGCCCTGGTGGCTTTCGAGCGGGGCTACGTCACCCTGCGCCTCCCCGCCCCGCTGGCCAGCCGCCGGGCCGGAACGGTGGAGCTGTACAGGGACCCCGGCGACGGCGCGACCCCAGAGCGGGTGTTTCCCACCATGCCCTGGGTGCACGCGATGCGCCGGCAGGCCGAGAACTTCC
>CAZNSB010000542.1:0-3737 GCA_964575155.1 uncultured Planctomycetaceae bacterium
GTGCTTGGCGCCCTTTGCCACGAGGCCGGCGGGGGCGAAGTAGCGGAGGTCGCAGTGCTGCCAGAGCCAGTCCTCAGCCGGCTGGCCGGCGCCGTCGAACTCGACGGCCGCGTCGATCCCCCGCTTGTGGTAGACACTCACGTGCCGGTCGCGGTAGTGGGTTCGGAGGAACTCGATCAGGCCCGGCAGGTCGGGGTGGACCATCTGCATCCACAAGCACAGGTTCGCGCCGGGGTCGGCCTGGAGGATGCCCTCGACGGTCTCTGTCCATGGCGGATCGGCGTGCTCCTGCTGGCTCATGTTGACGTAGCACCAGGACAGGTGCGGGTAGCCCTCGGGCGGCGGCGGGTCGGGCTGCGGCTTCTCGGTGAACGAGAACTGCCGCCACCAGCCTTCCAGGCCGTACTTGTCGATCATCGGCTTGGCCATGGCCTCGGCGGCGTCCGGGTCGGTCTTCAGCAGCCGCAGGTACTCGCCCCGCTCGGCGAGGTATGGGTGCAGGTCGGGGCTGTCGAGCTGGTGCCGGCCGAAGATGAAGGGCCCGCCGTGGCGGCGAAGCGTGTCCTCCAGGCTGCCCGGGCCGTGGTGGCCGTGGTACTGAAAGATGATCCATCGCTCTTGGGGTCCCGTAGCCATCAGTCCACCCTCTTGATCCAGCAGACCACCTCGTAGGGCGGCCGGTTGTCGGTCTCGGTGTGCTCAAAGGACCCGTCCACCCAGCCCTTGCAGCCGCTGCCCAGGCACGGCCCGGTGCCTGTGCCGGCCGTGGCCGGGTCGTGGTCCTCGTGGTTGTTGGCGGCCCCGTCGCCGTCTCCGCCGTGGAGCTTGAAGCCGCCTGTGGCCCCGACGGTCGGATACTCGTCGCCGTCATAGCCGACCAGGAACCGCTTCTGCCCGAACAGCTCCCAACCGGCGGGGATGTTGGCGCCCAGGTCGTCGTTGATGATGTCCCGCCGGTCAATCGAGAGCAGCAGACCGTAGGTATCGGCCTTGTTGGCGTAGCTTTCCTCGCCCAAGGTGCCGTGCTTGAGCTCCCCGCCGGGAGCCACCGGCTCGTACTGGTCGGTGCCGACCAGTCGGTAGCTGGTGACGGTCTTGAAGTCGCTGACGTTGCGGATGGCGCAGATGCTGCGCCAGGCCCGCTCAACGCTGAAGAAGCCTTCCAGCAGGAACTTATTCGACACGTTCGAGAGGATCCCGCCGATGTCCACCGTCGAGAAGGCGGCCTGGAGATTCTGGGCGAAGGCGTACCGCAGGACCTCCCGGCTGTTGCGGAAGTTCCTGCCGGTGTAGCCGTTGGCCCACGCCGCCTCCAGCAGCAGCTCCTGCAGGCCGATGGCACCGCGGAATCGCTTGGAGGCTGCCTCGAGGGTCTTCTCGTCGTAGGCCTTCTCCACGTCTGCCAGCCCGGCCGTAAGCATGCAGGCCGCCTCCAGGACGGGACCCGTCATCGCATTGTCCGGCACGTGCGCCGCCGGCGCCTTCGGCCGGGCTGCCCGAAGCACCTCCAGCTCGCAGCGCGTCTCGTCCCAGCCTTCCTCGATGGCCTTGGCCTCGATCTCCGGGTGCTTGCCGCCGCAGATCCTGCGAACGGCGGCGATCCGCCTGGTCTCCGTGGCTGCCTGCGCTCGCATATCCGCGACGAGGTCGGCATTCGGCGGGCCGTCGGCCCCGGCCGAAGCGCTCTGCGACTGCGATCGGTCGTGGTCCGGATCGGCCGCATCGGCTTCCGCCCGCCCCGAGCCTTCCCCGGGGGTGCCGGTCGTCGCTGCGCGAGGGGCGTCCTCGGTGGGCGCCTGGGCCTGGACCTCCTTGTTCATATGCTCCTGCTTCTCGGGAGTTGCCGTGTCCTGCCCCGCCCCCTTGTCGGTGGGCTTGGTGGTCTCGTTCTTTCTGTCGGCCATGATTTCGCTCTCCTGTCCGGCTGACGCGGCAACGCTCGCGGAGCTGTTGGCGTCGGCGCCGAGGTCTACGAAACTGATCTCTCCCAACGTCGCCTTGCGAACGACGTCGACGGGTCCGTTGAACTCGCGGCCGTTGACGACCACGGTCTGCTTCTCGCGCACGAACTCGAACTGCTCCACCTGCGCGCCGATGGACGCCTGCCAGGGGAAGCCGTTGCGGGCGGATGCCACGATCTCCTTGGCGGCAGCCGTGTCCCGCGATACGACGCCCGTGGCGATAAGCGTGCCATCGGTAACGCGGATGCTGTCGGTGTGACCCACGCCGGCCGTTGCGTCGTGGCCGAACCGAATCGGCCGGCTCTGCGAGGGGATCGCCAACCCGGCCAGGTCCAGCACGACGGAGTATCGCCAGCCGGCGATCCGCATCGGCCCGCCGGTGTAGGCCACCATCGTGAACCGCGGCAGCCTGGGCTTGCCGTCGCCATCTGCAGCGGCTGCCTCGATGGTCAGTGCCCCGGGTTCGCTGACCAATTTGAGTGGCCCGGCCGCCTCGGCCTTCGCCGGCTCGGTTGAGCTCGCCGAAGCCTGGCGCTCACACACGGCCCGGCGCTGCGCGGCGTCGGGGAACTCCCGCACCATGGCCTCATCGCCCATGCACCGGTCGATGAAGTCCTTGTGCGCCTCGCCTCACCCTCCGCCCGCAACAACCGCACCGGGGGAAACGACCTTCGATGGCCTCGATCTCGGCGATGAGTTGCCCACGCTCTTCTCGAACCACTCCAACCCGATGGGCTTTCAAACCCAGCCATCTTCGAATACAATTCTCCAGACGCATCGGCCTCGTTCGCTCCTTCGTGCCTTTGGCAAACACAAAGGAACGACAAGCTTCCGATGCGTCAACTACTTACACGCCGCCCACAAGGCGGTACACTTTCGGGAGAAGAGCCTGAAAAAAAGTGAAGAGCCAAGACATCTCCCGTTGCCCCCCAAGTTCCGTCCGAGCCACCGTTGTCAACTTCATGGACTTGCTGGTCGCCTGCGGCCAGAATGCCCGGCCTTATGGCTACGTGCTACGAGGAAGGGCCGGCCGGGTCGGGATCGGGGGCGACGGGGAACTCGACGGAGACGGTGGTGCCGGCGCCGAGTTCGCTTTGCAGGTCGATGCGGCCGTTGTACCTGTCCACAAGCTCCTTGACGAGCGCCAGCCCCAGGCCGAAGCCGGAGGCATGGGCGGCGGCGACGTTGCTGGCCCGGTGAAACTCCTCGAAGATCCTGGCCTGCTCGTCGGGGGGGATTCCGATGCCGGTGTCGCGTACGCGGACGCGGACGGCGCCGCTTTGGGCGGCCAGCTCGACGTCGACCCTGGCGCCTGGGCCGGTGGAGTACTTGACGGCGTTGTCGAGCAGGTTTCCGAAGATCAGCCTCAGGCCGTCGGGGTCGGCCGGCACGGAGGCCTCGTCCCCGCGCGGGGTCATGACGATCTCGACGCCCTTCTGTCGGGCGCGGGCCTGTCGGGCCTCAATCTCCTGTCGCAGGGCCTCGCCCGGTCGGACCGGGCGGATGTCGCCCAGGGAAACTCCGCTGCGTATGGCGGCGAGATCGAGCAGCCTCTTGGACAGCGCCTGGATGGAGTCGATGCGGTCGAGGCTGTTTGCGATAAGCTGGCGACGGTCCTCGGGGTCCAGGTCGCCCCCGAGCTGGGCGAGGGCCTGGAGGGAGCAGGCGATGGTCGCCAGGGGCGAGGTGATGTGGTGCATGAGCAGGGCGACGAAGCGGCTCTTGGCCTTGTCGAACCGTCTGAGCTGGCGGAGGTCCTCGACGTGGGTGGCGTTC
>CAZNSB010000543.1:0-3735 GCA_964575155.1 uncultured Planctomycetaceae bacterium
CGGGCGGATGCTGTCGTGGATCACGTATTTCGTCGTCAGCGGGGCGTCGTTCTTCGCCGGGGCGGGGCTGGTGCTTTTGGGGCTGCTGCTGCCCCGGCGGGGCGGGCGGGGCGTCTCCGGGCTGGCCTTCGTCGTGGGGGGCGCGGGGCTGATCGCCGTGGCGCCGGCGCCGCTGCCGGTATGGCTCTACGTCGCCTGGGGCGCCGTCGCCCTGGCCGGGGCCGTCGCGCGGGAGGCGCTCTCGACCTCCAGGCCGACCGCCGCCGCCGCACTCCGCCTCCTGGCCGGGGCCGCCTGCGTCGCCGCCGCCGGCGCGGAGCTGCCGTGGCACTTCGCCCCGGCCGTCGATCTGGCGGAAGAACAGACCGTCTACGTCATCGGCGATTCCATCAGCGCCGGGCTGGAGCCGGAGCGGCGAGACGTCTGGCCGGAGATCCTCCGGCAGCGCCACGAGGTCCGCGTGGTGAACCTGGCCCAGGCGGGCGCCGGCGTGGCCTCGGCCATGAGCCAGGCGGAAAAGGTCGCCCATCCCCACGCCGTCGTCTTCCTGGAGATCGGCGGGAACGACCTGCTGGGGACGACCGCCGTCGGCAAGTTCGCCGCCGACCTGGAAGCGCTGATCCGCCGGGCCCGCGCGCCCGGTCGGACGCTGGTGATGTTCGAGCTTCCGCTGCCGCTGCTGGGGTACGGCTACGGCACGGCGCAGCGCAGGCTGGCGCGGGCGTATGGCGTCAAGCTGGTGCCCAAGAGGCTCTTCGCCGCCGTGCTGACGGCCCCGGGGGCCACCCTCGACGGGATCCACCTCTCCCCGGCCGGTCATGAAAAGATGGCCGAGACGGTCTGGCGGCTGCTGCGGCCGAGGCCGTGAGCCCCCCGCGCCGGCCGGCGAGAAGTTTTCGCCGGCACCCGCTTGAACTGCCGGACCGCCGCTGCCATGCTTATCGGACATGCGGAACCGATGGCGGTATTTCCGCCCCATCCTCGATTACCTGGGGCTGCTGGCGTGGGTCTTCGCGTTCCTGATGCTCGCGCCGCTGGTGGCGCGAGTGGCGCTGTCGTGGGGGGGCCGGGCGGAGCTGCCCTGGTGGACCTTCCTGGTCCCCGCGGCGGCGGCGCTGGCGCTGGGCGCCGCCCTGAAGAGGGACCTGAAGTTCCCCCCCCTGGACAACCGCCGGGCGATGGTCCTGTGCGCGCTGGGATGGATCGTGATCTCGGCGCTGGGGGCGCTTCCCTTCCGGCTGGGGCTGGGCGTGGGGTACCTCGACGCCTACTTCGAGACCGTCAGCGGATTCACCACCACCGGCATCACCATGCTCGCCGCACTCGACGAGCTGCCGCGGAGCATCCTCTTCTGGCGGGCGTTCATCCAGTGGCTGGGGGGGCTGGGCATCCTGACGTTCTTCCTGGCGATCCTGTACACCGGCGGGTCCGCCCAGCGGCTCTTCAGCGCCGAGAGCCACAAGGTCTTCGCCAGGCGCCCCGCCCCGGGGCTGTTCGGCACGCTTCGGATCCTGTGGCTGATCTACGCGGGCTTCACGGCGGCGGTGGCGGCGGCGCTCGCCCTGGAGGGCCTGGGCGCCTTCGACGCCGTCGCCCACGCCCTGACGGCGGTCGCCACCGGCGGGTACTCCCCCCACGACGGGAGCATCGGCTTCTACCCCGCGGCGGGGTACCGCCACCACGTCCTCATCGAGTACACGCTCATCGTGGGCATGCTGCTGGGCGGGGTGAGCTTCTTCGTGCACTACCGCGTGCTCCGCGGCGGCGTGCGGGCGCTGTGGGAGGGGCTGGAGATGCGGCTGTTCTGGTCGATCCTGGCCGGCGCGACCGGGCTCGTGATGGCGGATCGGCTCGTGAACGCGCCGGCCGCCCCCGCGGGCCTTCACGGCCTCCACGACGCCTTTCGAGGCAGCCTCTTCCAGGTCGTCTCCCTGGCCACCACCACCGGCTTCGCCACCGAGGACATCGCCGGGGGGCACTTCCCGGCGGCGGCCAAGCAGGTGTTCCTGATCCTGATGGTCATCGGCGGGTGCGTGGGCTCCACGAGCGGGGGGCTCAAGGTGCTGCGGGTCGGCGTGCTGGGGAAGATGGTCGCCCGGCAGGTCCGCCGGGCGATTTTCGGCCCGGCCGCCGTCCACGCCGTGGTCGTGGACGGGGTCCGCGTGGAGGCGGAGGAGCTGCGGCGCGTCGCCGCCCTGTTCGCCGCGTGGGTCGCCCTGCTGGCGGCCGGGGGCCTGGTCACCGCCCTGCTCTCGGACCAGCCGGCGCTGTCCGCCGCCAGCGGGATGTTCTCGGCCCTGGGGAACATCGGCCCCTGCTACATTCCCGCCTGCGACATGGCCGCCCTTCATCCGCTGATCAAGATGGTCTATATTGTCGGGATGCTGGCCGGCAGGCTCGAGGTGCTGCCCCTGCTGCTGCTGGTGAGTCCGCGGACCTGGAGGTAGAGACGCCATGTACATCGTCATTGCCGGCGCGGGGCTGGTCGGGCACGGGCTGGTGAAGCGGCTGGTGGAGGCCCGTCACGACGTCGTGGTCGTGGACAGCGACGGGGAGGTCTGCGAGGAGCTGGCCTCGAAGACGGGCGCGCTGGCCCTGCACGGAAGCGCCACCCGCATCGACATCCTCGAACAGGCCGGCATCGAAAAGGCCGACGTCGCCGTCGGCACCATGGGCGCCGACGCCGACAACCTCGCCTTCGCCGTGCTGGCCAACAGCTTCCGGGTCCCCCGCGTCATCGCCCGCATGCGCGACCCCCGATACGAGGCCGCCTACAAGAGCGCCGGCGCCACCACCACCGTCCGCGTCGTCGACGTCTTCGTCAACCAACTGCTCCTTCAGATCGACGAGCCCCACCTCCGCCAGGTGGCGACCTTCGGCGGGGGCAAGGCGTCCATCGTGGTGGACACCATCCCGGCGGGCGCTGCGGTCTCCGGCAAGACCGTCAGCGAGATCGCCGCCGATCCCGGCTTCCCCAACGAGTGCATCATCACCGGCATCTACCGCCGCCAGCAGCAGGAGTTCGTCATCCCCCGCGGGTCGGCGCAGGTGCTCGCCGGCGACCGCGTCTTCCTCGTCGCCGAGCACGCCAACCTCCGCAAGGCCTCCAAGCTGCTCCACAGGACCCGCTGAGCGCACCCGGCGGGGGCGGTCATGGCTGAACGCGAGGGGGGCCGGGGGCTTCGGGCGCTGCTTCCGGCGAGGCCCCGGCCGGGCGGCGCCGGCGCAGGAGAACCAGGACCCCCGCCGCCGCCAGCGCCAGCCCGCCGGCCACGACCGCCGCCCACCATCGCCACCACTGGAAGTACAGCTCCACCATCAGCACGCCGCCGGCGGCGTACATCGCCAGCCACGACCACCCGCTGCCGAAGATCCGGTTGATCCAGGACCGCTCGATCCGGGGCCCTGCGTCGGCATCGGCCTGCGGGGCCTCGGGGGCGGGGGCGGGCTCCTCGGCGACGAAGGCGGGGATGGCCAGGTAGCAACTGGCGACGAAGCTCATCATCAGCCCCATGAAGATGAGGATGTTGGCGGGCTTGGGCAGGTGGTCCTCGCCGAAGGCGCAGGCGACGAAGCCCGCCAGCGAGACGACCGCCAGAGCCATCCCGATGAGCCCCTGGGGGGAGCGGAGGTTGACCTTCTGCCGCATCCGGGCGAAGAGCGTCCCCAGCCGGCGGCGGAGATCGGACTCCTCCGGCCTGAAGGCCGGCAGCGACGCCCGGGCGCCGCCCCGGA
>CAZNSB010000544.1:0-3734 GCA_964575155.1 uncultured Planctomycetaceae bacterium
GCCGCATCAAGGCAATCCCGCCCAGGGCAAGGATCGCCAGGCAGGCGGGCTCGGGCACGGGCGCGCCGCCCTCGCCGCCGGTGACCTTCCAGCCGAAGGCGTTGGCGATGGCGGCCAGGTCCAGCACGTCCACCTTGCCGCTGAGGTCGAAGTCGGCCGACATCCAGTTCACGCCGGCGTCCTCCCGCCCGAAGTTGTTGGCCAGCTTGGCCAGATCGAGGACGTCCACCTCGTCATTCAGGTCGGCGTCGCCCTTGTGGGCCGTCCAACTGAGGTTGGCCCCGTGGAGGATGATGTCGCCGCCGGAGGCGGTCACGGCGGTGGCGGTGTTGACCGCCTGCCAGTGGGAGGCCACCCCGGGGTTGGCATGCCGGCTGTCGACGGCGATGCCGTGGAAGGTGGTGCTGCCGCTGGTGCTGTCGGCGTCAATGATGGTCACGTCGGTGCCCGCCAGGACGGCCGGGTTCAGGCTCGCCGAGGGGGGCGGCAGGTACACCGTCAGGTCGGCGTTGTTCAGGTCGGCGACGGTCAGGGCGACGACGACCTGGTCGTGGCTCTGGCCGGGCACCCCGGCGGTGTCGGCCAGGTCCATGGCCAGGCGGGCGTAGGCGATCTCGCCGCCGCCGTGATCGGTGCTGCGGAAGTACAGCTTGTTGAGCACCGTGAGGGTGCCCACGCCGGCGCCCCAGTCGGCGCCGGGGCTCATCGTACCCTTGTGGACGGTCCCGCCGGCGGCCGGGGCGTGGATGCCGTAGAAGTACCAGTTCTCCCGGGCCTGGATGCCGACATGTCCGGTCATGACGCCCTCGCCGCTGACGTCGTTCTTGATCGTCGGGTGGTTGCCGGCCTTCTTGCCCATGTAGAGGGTCGTCCCGTCGGCGATGTACACGGCGGCCCCGCCCAGGTAGGTCTCATACTGCGCCCAGAGCTTCCCGGCGCGGATGTCGATGGTCCCGATGACGTTGCTGCTGTTGGTCAGGCTGACCTGCCCGGCCTGGGAGACGTCCTCGAAGCCCTGCCCGTCGGCGCGGACGGCCGAGAAGTCGGCCTTCTCCCCCACGATCAGCGTCTGGCCGGGGAGACTGACGACGTTGGCCAGCGTCAGGCTCCGCCCGCTGCGGGAGCAGACCCGGGCGGAGGTGCCGGTGGCCGTCAGGTTCCCGCTGGTGGCCAGGACGTCCACGTCGGCGTCGTAGGCCGCCGCGTGCGTCAGCCGGACTCCGTCGCTCAGGACCAGCCCGTCGGCGAAGTTGTCGGCGTCCTTGTGCGTCAGCAGGAAGGTGACGCTGCCGTCGGTGGGCAGCAGGCCGGTCGAGTTGAAGTCGCCGCTCAGGGCGAGCTGCCCGCCGGTGGCCTTCGTGCTGAGCACGCCGGCATTGGCCGCATTGGCCAGGACGCCGCCGCTGTAGAGGTTGACGGCCGCCGGGCCGGGGCGGGTCAGGCTGAACACGCCGCCCTTGACGTTGACGGTGCCGGTGACGGCGTTGTCGGCGCCCACCGTCACGTAGCCGGCGTTGACCTCCAGGGTCACGTCGGCGGGCAGGCCGCTGGCCGCCGAGACCGCCAGCTCGCCGTCGGCGTTCATCTTGAGCGTCGTGCCGGGGCCGAAGTCGTTGCCGGAGCCCTGTATCTCGAACCGCCCGCGGGTCCGGCCCCCGCCGCCGGCCAGGGCGACCTCCTTGGTCGCGCCGAGGACCATCGTGGCGCCGTTGAACTTCAGGTAGCGGTAGTCGTGGCGGAGGAAGCTCAGCCCCTCGCCGGCCGAGTCCACGACCGTCCCGGAGATGCCCCGGTCGTTGTCCAGTGTGGCCAGACCCTTGAAGACGCCGCCGACGGTGTAGGTCTCGGCGGCCGTCACGTCCGTGCGGAGGCCGAGGTGGATCTTCCCGCCGCCCTCGATCTCGCCGGCGGTGGGGAAGGTGTTGCCCATAGCCGACTCCCAGTCCTCCGGCAGGACGGCGCCGTCGTGGACGTGGATGTTGCCGCCGGCGCCGAAGGTGGTGGTGGTATTCCCGGCGACGATGTCCAGGGCGCCGCCGGTTTGAAGGTGGATCTTGCCGTGGTTCTCGGTGCTCTTCAGGACGAGCAGGCTGTGGGCGTCTATCCGGGCGACCGAGGCGAGGACCGCATCATCAGTGCTGCCGCCGCCGGTGACCGGGTCGGTGACCAGCCGGGCGCCGTTGATGGTGACCGTGCCGCTGCCCAGGACGCCGTCGGCGGTGGCGACGACCTCGGCGACGGTGTTCGAGTCGGGATAGCGCGGCGCGGCTATCCCGATGCTCGTTCCGCCGGTGTAGTCGTTGGCCGGGTTGTTCATGTAGATTTGGGCCGACCCGCCGCCGCCTTGCCCGCCGTAAACGCCGCAGGCCAGGTCAAGGCTGCCGTCGCCGGTAAAGTAACCGTCCAGGGTCCAGCCGTGGCTGCGGGCCCGATAGTACAGCCTCCCGCTGCCGGTGAGATTCACCGTCACGGTGCCGATGGTGTAGTCGGAGTCGCCGGCGCTTATGGTCCCCCCATCCATGACGATCGTTCCCATGTCCAGGGAGCTGGTGGCCTGTCCCAAGCTGCTGCCGCAGAGGTACGCCGTGCCCGCGCCCAGGGCGGTCGCGCTGCCGACCCTCAGGGTGTGCCCGGAATCGACGACCCAGGCGCCGGTGAAGCCGCTGTTGTCGCCGCCGACGGAGATGGCCCCGGTGCCCGAGGCCCGCTGGACGTTGATGGTGCCGGAGCCGATGATGTCGGCGTTGACGGCGAGCGAGCCGCTGCCGCCGCTGTAGATGCGGAACGCGACGCTGGCGTTGTTGATCTGAACGGTGCCCGAGCGGACGTAGCCGGTCGACTGGCTGTTCACATCGCCGTAGATCTCGCCGCCGTTCATCTCGATGTTCCAGCCGTAGACGTCGTTCTGCTTGTTTATAAACAAGCTCCCCGCGTTGATGATCACCTTGTGGGGCGCCTTGGCCGCGCTCTGGACGGCGCCGGTGCGCAGGCTGCCCTTGTTGATGGTGACGGTGCTGGTGCCCAGGGCCCCGTCGGCGCCCACGATGACATAGCCCCGGGTCGTCTGGTCGCTGAGGATCCAGTCGCCGCTGAAGCTGCTTCCGGCGTGGCTGAGGATGAGGTAGCCGCTGTTGGTGCTCCGGTAGTGGTCTCCGATGAACGTCAGTTGCCCGCTGCCGGTGATGTCCCCGCTCAAGGTGAGCCCGCGGTCCCCGTTGTAGT
Source organism: uncultured Planctomycetaceae bacterium (assembly GCA_964575155.1). Lineage (GTDB taxonomy): Bacteria > Planctomycetota > Phycisphaerae > SM23-33 > SM23-33 > CAZNSB01. The sequence continues at coordinate 3,223 of CAZNSB010000544.1, forward strand.
TACCGCCCTTGATGCTTAGGACGGCCGGGGCCGTCACGTTGATGTCGCTGGCGAGCGTGTAGTTGGTCGCGCTGTAGAAGCCGACCGTCCCGCTGCCGAGGCTGACGCCGGCGACGTCGGCGGCGGCGATGTTCTGGTTCACCGTCACGGTGTTGGAGTCGATCGTGGCTGTGTCGCCGCCGCCGGCCGGGCTGCCGGGGTAGTATCCGTCGGTGGCCGCCCAGGTCGCCGAAGTCGTCCAATTGCCGTCGACGGCGTCGTCGTAGCTGCCCGCCAGGACCGGCCCGGCCGCCATCAGCGCGCACACCAACAATGCCAGAGTTGCAGTCTTCTTAGCCATTTTCAGCCTCCGTTTCCTCAGTGCCCCTGCCTTCCCTTGTGAACTGATCCGCTACGCTACGAATTAGCCAATGTAATGTAACCGCGATCCGGCCACTTGTCAAGCCCTTTCTCGCGAAGTGTCGAACCCGAATAGTAATGTCCGGTCTTAACCAGATAAGAATGTCCGCTTT
>CAZNSB010000545.1:0-3734 GCA_964575155.1 uncultured Planctomycetaceae bacterium
ACGACCGGACACTTCTACTTTGGCAACACCGGACATTTCTACTTTGGTATGACACCCGCCCGGGTTGGCCGATGACAGCCGCCGGCAAAGCGGTTACACTCACCCCTGCCATGAGCCCAGCCCACGACGAGTACGAAAGCCCCCTGGCCCGGCGGTATGGCAGCCGGCCCATGCGGGAGCTGTTCGGCCCGCAGCGGAAGTACTCCACGTGGCGTCGGCTGTGGCTGGCGCTGGCGGAGGCCCAGCAGAAGCTGGGGCTGGAGATCACCGACCAGCAGCTCAAGGAGATGGGCGACCACCTCGACGACATCGACTTCGCCGCGGCAGCCGCCTATGAGAAAAAGTTCCGCCACGACGTGGTGGCCCACATTCACACCTTCGCCGACGCGGCCGGCTCCGCCCGGCCGATCATCCACCTCGGCGCCACCAGCCAGTTCGTCGGCGACAACACCGACCTGATCCTCATGCGCGAGGGGCTGGAGATCCTCATTGGGTACTTGGCGGGGATGATCGACCGGCTGGGGGCGTTCTCGGCGGCCCGGCGCGACCTGCCGTGCCTGGGCTTCACCCACTACCAGCCCGCCCAACTGACCACCGTGGGCAAGCGGGCGACGCTGTGGTGCTACGAGTTCTGCATGGACCTGGGGGAGCTGGAGCACCGGCTGGGGCACCTGGCATTCCGGTCGGTCAAGGGAACCACCGGCACCCAGGCCAGCTTCCTGGCCCTCTTCGACGGCGACCACCGCAAGGTGGAGGCCCTGGAGCGGATGGTCGCCGAGAAGATGGGCTTCAAAAAGGTCGCCCCCGTCTCCGGGCAGACCTACAGCCGGAAGGTCGACGCCCAGGTGGCCTCGGCCCTGGCCGGGGTGGGGGCGACCGTGCACAAGTTCTGCAACGACATGAGGCTGCTGTCCAACCTCAAGGAGATGGAGGAGCCGTTCGGCTCCGAGCAGGTCGGCTCCAGCGCCATGCCGTACAAGCGAAACCCCATGCGCTGCGAGCGCGCCACCGCCCTGGCGAGGTTCCTGATGGACGTGTCGGCCTCGCCGCTGCACACGGCCGCGGAGCAGTGGTTCGAGCGGACGCTGGACGATTCGGCGAACCGCCGGCTGGCGATCCCGGAGATGTTCCTGGCCGCCGACGGCATCTGCCGGATCGTCCTGAACGTGGTCAGCGGGCTGGTGGTCAACGATCGCGTCATCGCGGCCCACGTCGCCGCCGAGCTGCCCTTCCTGGCCACCGAGAACATCCTGATGGCGGCGGTGAAGGCCGGCGGGGACCGCCAGGAGCTGCACGAGCGGATTCGCCTGCATGCCCTCGCCGCCGGTGAGCAGGTGAAGCTCCACGGGCGCGCCAACGATCTGATGGACCGGCTGCGGGGCGACGAGGCCTTCGCGAAGGTGGACATCGATTCCCTGCTGGACCCGCACGCGTTCATCGGCCGGGCGCCGCAGCAGGTCGACGACTTCCTCGAAGCCTACGTCCAGCCCGCCCGCCGGAAGTACGCCCACCGCCTGGGCGCATCGGCGGAACTGGAGGTGTGATGGAACCGACCCCCCCCCAGCCCGGCGCTGCGATGCCCTTCGGAGAGGACATCCACCGCCTGGTCAGGCAGTTGCGGTTCGTGGCGGGGCTGATCGGCCTGGCGCTGGCGGCGGTGGCGGCGCTGGCGGCCGCCGGCATGGTGCTGCGGGCGGCCAGGCCCGCCGAGGGCTCCTTCGCCGCCGTCGTGCTCGCCGGGGTGATCGCCCTGGCCGCCCTGGCCGGCGGGGTGACGGCCCTGGAGCTGAGCACCCGCCGGGCGAAGAAGGCCGGGTCGCTGGCCGCCGCCGCCGCCGCCTACAAGATCGGCTGCATCATCGCCGGCGGCGCGAACTTCGCCGCCGGGTGCGTCACCCTCATCGTGGTCTTCACCGGGGGCGTCTCCGGGGGGCTCTGGCTGCCGGAGCTCCTGGTCCTGGCGATGAACCTGCTGGGGCTGGGCCTGGCCGTGCCCCGCGTCAAGCACCTCCGCCAGATCCACTACCGCCCCACCCTGCCGGTCACGCGGGTTTGAGGGGGGGCGGGGGGGTGCGCAGGGTGCGCACAGGGAAGTTTTGGGTCGGCCCCCGGCCTGCGGCCGGGGGCAAAATAGGGGACGGGCCAAATATCCCCGCTACTTCGTCGGGTTGGCCTTCGGCTGGGTGACGACCGGCCAGGTGTCGGTTCGGAACGGCCCGGCGGGCAGGCCGGCCTTGTTGTAGAGGTTGCACTCGGGGTTGTTGGCCCAGGCGTAGCGGACGGCCACGGGCTTGGGGACCTCGTCGCTGTGGACCACGACGGCGCTGCCGTCGATCTCGGCCCGGGCCCAGACCCACTTGCGGTCCTCGCCGGCTACGGCGAAGCCTTTCAGCTCGCCGCCCTTGGCCAGAAGCCCGCCGGACTCGTCGCGGAAGTGGACGCTGACCTTGCTGCCGGCGATCTCCATCTTCTCGTACACCGGCCCGGCGTGGACGACCTCCTTGCCGTACGCCTTCGCCAGCGCCCACAGCGCCAGCCGCCGGCCGACGTCCCGCTTGTTGCGGGGGTGGATGTTCCCGGCCTCGCCGATGTCGATGGTGACGGCCAGGCCGGTGTTCGGCAGCTTCATGGCCAGCGCCTGCGATTCCCGGACGACGGCCCAGGAGCCGTCGGTGGGCTGGTCGGCTCGCCTGCGGAAGTTGGGAAGCTGGACGACGCCGAAGGGGAAGTCGCCCTGCCCCCAGACCTCGCGCCAGCCCTGGATCATGGCGGGGAGCTTCTTCCGGTAGGCGAACCCCCGCCCGGCGTTGGCCTCGCCCTGATACCAGATCGCCCCGCGGATTCCGTAACCGAGAAGCGGGTGGATCATGCCGTTGTACAGGTTGCCGTTGTGGGCGTACAGTTCGGCCAGGGCCTTCGGCGGGCGCGGGCGGCGGATCCGCCGGCGCTCCCGCCGGTCCTTGGTCGTGGCGAGCTTCGCCTTCCACCGCTCGAGCTGGATGGCGTAGTCGGCCCGGGCCTGGCGGACCTCCGGGGAGTCCGGGTCCGGCCCCTTGGGCACGGGCTGACCGGGCGCGAGCCCGCGCCGGTTCGTCCACGCCTCGATGGGCGTACCCCCCACGGAGGAGTTCAGCAGCCCGATCGGCAGGTCGAGCCGCTTGTGAAGCTCCCGCCCGAAGAAATACCCCGTCGCCGTGAAGCGCCCGACCGCCTCCGGGCTGCACACCGCCCAACTGCCCCCGCAGTCGTCGGCCGGCATGCCCGCCGAGACCCGCCCCACCCGGAAATGCCGGATCCTCGGCAGCTTGGCGACGGCGATTACTTCGTTCGCGAGCGTGCCCAGGCCGAGTTGGCCGAGCTTTCTTTCAAGGCCTTCGACGCCCTAACTGCCGCAACCACCCACGAGGATCTCGAAATCGCCGCCCGGGCAAAATACCTCTTGGGGCTGCTGCGGATGGAGTGGGTCGCCAAGGACGCCCCGCCGGAAGTGCGGCAGCTCCTGGCAGGCTACGAACTTCAGAACGATCAGACGAGACTCTCGCGGATTCGTGCCATTGCCAGGTTGCCCGACGGTAAGGGGGTGGCTGCGCTCGGCCGGCTGGTACGTTTCGAAAAGTCGCCCGTGGTCTCCAAGCATGCGGCCGTCGAGCTGCTCGGGCTTCTCCCACCGGACAGACCTCCTGCCGAAGACGTGGCCCGTCTTCTGCTTTCGGCTCCGCAGCGTTGCGACGTCG
>CAZNSB010000546.1:0-3724 GCA_964575155.1 uncultured Planctomycetaceae bacterium
CCCCGATGGGGCCCTTCTATGAGTGGAGGTTCGTTCAGGGTATTGCCCCCGGCTTGAACCCGAAGGCGGTCCATGTTCCACTTGTCCAGCCCCTTATTCTGCGCCTCTTTCTTGATGAGTTGGTGCCAATTGGGGCAGTCGGGGTTAACAAGGTAATCGAAGGGAGCCAGGGCCGGAGGTCTGTCGGCCGTGGCGAGCACGCTCTCGTGCCCGCCTTGGCGGCGAATAAGCTGCACAGTGGTCTGCTGGCCCTTCCGCCGAACCTGGAGGCGGTAGAGGTTGTCCTTGTCTCTTGCGCGGACCACAAGGCCGTGCACCAAGGTCTCGGGCGTGCGCAGCCTGGCGGGCAGGAACACGTCCGCCTGTGCGGCGTAGTCGCTCATCGCCGAGCCGGGGGCCCACAGCAGCACGGACCTGGAGGACGCCGGGGCCTTCACTTCCAGCGAGGTCAGGTTGAAATGCCCTCCGGGAGGCGGGCGCCAACTCGCCGGCCCGCCGGCGATGTCCGCGGCAATCCATGCCGGCCGCAGGAACCCGTTGCCTTCGTCGAAACCCTCGAAGAACTTCTCACCGGCGGTGATGGTGGTGGTGGCGGCAGTCAGCCCTGCCCCTGCCGCGCTCACCGTGCAGGAACCGGGCTTGTCGAGGCTCAAGATGCCGTTGGCGTCAATCCGGGCGTCCTTGCACGTCCATTGAATATCGGCCTTCATCGGCTTGCCCAGGGCGTTGAGGACCTGGGCGGACATCTGGACGGGCAGGCCCGCCGGCACGGTAATGTTGGTGGGGGACAGGCGGATCTCCACCGGCGTCTTTTTGGCGCGGTCATCCGCCACGCGCGTAAAGGTCACGTCGGCCAACGTGAGGCGCCTGTCTTTCGCCCGCGGGTTCTGATGGTGGAAGTAGTACTCGCTGGGCGTCCCCAGGCGGAAGAACTGTCGCCCCGCTTCGAGCCGGGCATACCAGTTGTACGTGGCGTACCGGGTGCTCTCGACGGCTTGGGTGGCCAGAGCCGGCGCCTGTACGTGGCCGACGCGGACGAACAACAGTGGCGGCAGCGGAACGCCGTGGCTCTTGGCCCGGACGCTGATGACGTACTGGCCGGCCTGAAGGACGTCCAGACGCGTATCCCACCAGTTGCTGAAGCCGCCGACGGCGAAGGGGGAGCTGCCATCGGGGCCGAACCGGCTGGTGGCCAGCGGCAGAGTGAACTGGGAGAGCTTGATGGTGCTAGCCGGCGGCCTGACCTCCGGCGCCAGCATGGGATTGGCGCACTGCCGGGCGTATTCGGCATAGCTCAGCTCGCCAACCTTGGCGTTTGGGTCTACCTTCGGCAGGGCCTTGCCCTCGGCCGGCTCCAGGATCAGCTTGTTGCCGCCGGGGCTGCGATCCACGAGGAACCCAGACACTGTCAGCAAACCGCGATCGTCAGGCCTGATCCGACCGGCCTGGAGCAATTGGCCGGTGGCCACTTTGCGGTTGGTCCACAGGTATTGCCTGCCGGCCTGGACCTTGAACCGCTGGAGCCGCCACAGGGTGACGTCGGTCCTGCCGAAACGGGCGGCCGTGGGGTGCGCAGCCAGCGCGCTGCGCTCACCGATGTGGATGGCGATCTCAAAGCGCTCCGGCTGGTCCACCAGGTCCAGCGGCAGGGCCGGCTTGCCTTTCACCGCGAAGGGCCCCTGCTGGTGGTGCCAACGGAGATAGCCGTTGGGCGAGCCGTCGGGTTCGGCCAGGCGGTCCGCCTGTGGCTGTTCAGCGAAGTTGACGTTGGTGAAGGCCGGGTACGCCTGGTTCCGCGGCACCCGCGGGGCGGTGCGCACCCATGCCCCGTGATCTCCCCGGAACCACCACAGGGCGCAGCCGCGCTTCTCCTTGAGCAGGTCCAGGAAAAATCCCGGAAAGCCGGCATGCTTCCAGAAGCGGTTCTCCGGGGCCATGGTGGCCTGGTTCGTGGAGATGAAGGGCCAGGCCTTCTGCGGGAACTTGCGCGAGTACCAGATCAGGTCGTTCCAGTCCCACACGCTGAAGCCCTCCGGGGTCTTTGATCCCCACTCCCGCTTGCCTACCAGCGTCCACCAATGGTCGTGGTCGGGAGCGCTCCAGGGGCCTTCCTGCCCGGAACGGGCCGAGCCGAACACCTCCGCGTGGTGGACCGCCAGTGTCAGGACCGAGCCGTAGCCGTCGAGGAAGACCTTGTCCCGACTGGCCCGGGGGAACTCCTGGAAGAAGTACTCCAGCTCGCGCAAGAAGTGGTTCTCGATGTACGGCATGATCGTTCCGCGCCGGAAGTCCTTGCCGGTGTTGAAGCGATCCGAATAGCCGTAGCCGTTCTGCACCCAACTCCAGCCCTGCGCCGACGGCGTTCGCGCCTTTCGCCGGGAACCATAGTAGTAGTCCCACATACCGTCCCAGCGGCCAAAGCAGATATCCCTGCACGGGAAGGGCGCCAGCCGGGTGGGCGGCAGGTAAACGGCCGAATCCACCTTGATCGTGCTGTTCATGAAGCCGCCCATCCAGGGCTCGATGGTGATCATGGGCGATGCCTTGCTGCCGGGGGTGAGCAGCTCAGGTCGCAGCGACAGCCGGAAGTAGAATGGCGTCGACGGCTCGACGTGCAATTCATCGCCGCCGCCCCAGTAAGTGTACTCCCGGATCTGACAGTTGCCGCCATAGCCGCCGCGCCCGGGGAAGTTGAAAGCCACCTGGAGCACCGGGCGGGGACGCTCGACCTTCATTTCAACCGGCCGGGCCAGTGCGTTTCCCCCGCCCTCGCCGGCCGCCGTCGCAAAATCTCCTCGGTTCTCGTTCCCCTCCAGGACGGAGGTGACCGCAAAGTAAGCGTTGCCCGGCTTGAGGCAGGTGTACACGTACAGGCCGGTGTCATCCGAGAGCTGGGGGCCTTCGAGTATGCGGTTTTCCTTGCCAAGGGCGCTGTAGTCCTTGAGCCAGGCGCCGCCCTCGATCTTCGACGCCCAGGCACCGTCGATGACGAAATTCTCTCGCCGCGGGAGGTTGGCATAGAAGGATGCCCGCTTCTCCGCCCGTGTCATGCCCCGCTTGCTTGGGACTCTGACGAATACCCGCATGTGATTATAGGTGCCGTAAGATCCGACGCCCCCACGCAGGTACGCGCTACGCCGGTAGTTCAACTGCGACAGCCGATGGGTCTCGCCGACGCGCGCGGCCTTGTCCAGGTTGGCGGCGTTGATGGGCCGGTCGTGCATGTAGATGCGATACGTCGAGTCGAAGAAGGCGCCCTCGTGGGGTATCTGCTTCCACGTGAGGAACACCTGGCCGCTGCGGTAGAAGGCCTTCAGTTGCGTCGGCTGCCTGGGCCGGTCGCGATGGTCGCCTTCGTAGGTGACTTGCAGATACGGCCGGCGCCAAGCCGGCTTGAAATCATTGGCAGGCAGGGGGAAATCGGTCCGCAGGCCGCGATTGGAGGCGGGGTTGGCCAGCCAGGCTTGGATGGCCGGCGTCACGTCCCACTCGTGGCACGCGAAATAGGCGTGCGTGAACGGATAGACGACGGCCAGCGGCTTGTCCTCTTTGCCGACGGCCCAAACCTTGAAGCCGTCAAAGTCGGCCTGATTCCAGCGGTGGATGTTGAACGCTCTGCCAAACTCCGTCCTGCGGTCCAAGTCCACCCACAGCCGCAGCAATGCCCGGCGGACCTTGCCGGGGGGCTTGAACCTGGCCAGGTCGAAGCGGATGGTCCCGCCCG
>CAZNSB010000547.1:0-3724 GCA_964575155.1 uncultured Planctomycetaceae bacterium
CGGGCGGGACCATCCGCTTCGACCTGGCCAGGTTCAAGCCCCCCGGCAAGGTCCGGCGGGCCCTGCTGCGCTTGTGGGTGAACCTGGACAAGCGCGCGCCGCTGGGGCGGCAGTTCGCGCTGAGCCGGTGGAATGAGGCCGACTTCGACGGCTTCAAGGTCTTCCAGGTGGGCGGCCCGGAAAAGCCGCTGGACGTGGTGTACCCGTTCTATAGCTCCGTCGCCTGCCACGAATGGGACGTGACGGCGGCGGTGCGGGCCTGGCTGGGGGACCCCAAACGCGCTTCATCGCGTTCGGGGACCCCGGCCAAGCCGGCCTCCAACAAGGGCCTCAAGACCAACTTCCCCCTGCCCGGCAACGACTTTGCCCCCGCCTGGCAGCGGGCGTATCTCCAGATCGCCTGCGAGGGCGCCAACCCCAACCGGCCGGCCCAGCCGACCGAGCTAAAGGCCTTCTGCCGCTCCGGCCAGGTGTTCCTCACCTGGAAGAAGATTCCTTACGAAGGGGCCTTCTTCGACTGCGCCTACCGCGTCTACACGCACACCCAGCCGATCACAGCCGCCAATCTGAGCGAGGCCAGGCTGCTGGGCCAGGCCAACCAGAACTCCCAGATCAACGTCCGGCGGACCTGCTACGCCTACGGCGGGCTGGCCTCGTACGGCCCGTACCGGTTCTTCCTGGCCTACTTCAAGCGCGACCCGAAGAAGAACCGGGTGACGGAGGTGAACCGGCAGCTGCCGTCGCACTACAACTTCGTGATCGACGATGAGTGGCCCCGGAGCGCCGCGGGCGGCAAGTGGCTCACGGACGCCAAGGCCCTGCCGGCAGGCTACACCAAGCTGGAGGGCCCGCGGCTGCCCGACGAGGCCGGCCTGTTCGTCCACACCGTCGGCGCCCCCGGCAAGGCGTACTTCGCGGTGACAACGGAGCTGGAGGGCAACGAGAACCGTCAGGACTTCTCGGCCGGCAATGCCTTGCCCAAGCCGCTGGAGGTGAAGGTGGCGCCCCCTCGCCCGGTGCTCCAGGTGGCCTTCAACGCCCACGGGCGCAAGCTGCCGCGCTACCAGTACCGCCAGTACACCTACTGGGGCGGCGGGGAGGAGGCGGCGCCCGTGCACAGCGAGCCGTCCACGCCCTTTGAGATGCTCATCAGCGTCCCGGTCCAGTACGTGGGGCTGGCCCCCGCCGGCAAGCCGCCGACGGTGACCATCGCCGACATGAAGGCCTTCCGCGCCACCGTGAAGGAGGACCGCTGGCTGCCGCCGACGCGCCTGGCCCCGTTCCCGGCCCTGAGGACCTCCCTGACATTCACCGGCTGGCCGACGGCGGTGAAGCGCTTCCACGGCTCGCGTGATCCGGCCGAGGCCGGGAGGAAGCCCGGGTTCGGCTTCCCGCCGTGCTGGATGCTGGACGTCTATGGCTACCACGACCGCCTGAACACCGGCAAGGACCCGCGCCAGGCGGTCGTCCAGCCCTACTACGAGAACCGCACCTTGCGGGCTCTGGACGGTTTCTTCTCTGAGCTGCCGAAGGCCAGCCGGGATTACGTCATGCCCAGGGGCCAAAGCGACACCCTGTTGCTGGGCATCCACCACCCGGAAGTCTTCGCCAGCATCGACTGCGCCCAGGAGATGCCGTGGACTGCGCTCAAGGCCCGGAAGTACTGGCCGCTCGTCGGCCGGCGAGAGTGGAAGCTGAAGAACGACCAGGGCTTCAACGTGTGGGACTGGAACGACCCCGTCTGGTATTCCCGGCAGTTCCCGGGCAGGGCCTGGCCGTTCCTGTCCACGTACCAGAGCGTCAACTACGCCAAGGGCGACAACCTCTCGTATTGGAGGAACGAGGGCTACCCGGAGTTCTACCTGGACCTCGCCGCCGAGAAGCGCGGCGGGCGGTGGTGGTGGGGAACCAGCGGAGACGCACCCGACGGCAAGGGCCAACTGATCCCGCGGAACCAGGCGTATCCGGCCTTCACCAACGTGAACTTCGCCGAGGTCCCGCCCCGTATATGGCGGTCCGAGCCCCGCGGCACCACCAACGGCTACCTCACCTGGGGACCCAACGTCCTCCGTCTCCGTGCCCTCCGACGCAACAAGGCCGAGCACGACAAGGTCCTCAAGGCAATGGCGACCGTGGACAGCCCCGGCCGCTTCGAGATGGTCATCCGCATCAGCGAGTTCGGCGTGCGCCAGAACGGCCCCGGGGGCGTGGAGGCCACCGGCGCCAACTACGGCAGGACGGATGTCACCTTCTGGCGGCTCCAGCGGTTCAAGGTCGAGAAGGGCAAGCGGTACGCCTGGATCAACCGCAAGACGGCCACCGGCCAGGTCCTCCAGGTCGGCACGATCCAGCCTGACGAGCACGGCCGGCTGACCATCTCGCGACTGATGGTGGACCGCGACCCCACGGGCAACAAGGTGACCCTCGTGCCCGCCGCCGACGCGGAGATCCCCAAGGTCGACAAGTCCGCCAAGGTCGGGGCATTGTCGTATGCCGAATACGTCAAGCAGTGCGACAAGCCGGTGCTGATGCCGGAGGTGAAGGCCCCCTCCACCCGCTTCACCGTCAAGGAGCTGGCTGACAGGGGCAACCCCGACGGCAGCATCACCTACGACGGCAAGGGCGGCTTCGGCATCGGAAGCTTCCTGACACGCCTGCTGTTTGTCGAGGGCGGCAACTACGTCGTTACCGTCCGCGCCAAGGGCACCTACGGGGTCTCCTGGCCCGTGCTGAACGTCTGGACCGGCGCCGGCATCCAGGTCGCAGGCTATCACATCGTCGACAGCTTGGACTGGGCCGAATATCGCTGGTACCTGAAGCTTCCCCAGGGCCGGCAGTGGGTGACGGTGGGCTCGCCGGTCAATGACTATTACATGGCCGCCCAGCTTGGCGACCTGAGGGCCAACAGGAAGATGAGCCTCGCCGACGTCACCTTCACGAGGCTGGACGACTCCCAGGCCGGGAAGAACCCGGTGGAGATCCGGCTGAGCCCTCACGGCATCGCCGTGCCCGTGGGCCTGCGGACGCAGATGACCGCCAGTGTGCTCAACGGGCTCGGCAAACCGATGGATGTGCCCGTGACCTGGCAGTGCCGGGGCGCCGACGTGGACCCGCAGGGCCGGCTGCTGTTCACCAAGGCCGGCACCTGCGTGGTGGAGGCCGCCGCCGCCGGGCTGAAGCAGTCGGTGACCCTCACCGGCCGCCAGAAGATGGTCGAGAACTTCAACGAGGGCGGCGGCACCCTCCGCGACGGGTGGGAAGTCGCGGACCTTGGCGGCAAGCCGGGCCGGTGGGCCACGCCCGCCCGCGGCCACCACTTGCTCAACTCCCTTTGGCAGAGCCAGCGCGAGGCCCGGTCCATGCTGCTGTGGGAGCACGGCACGCCCTGGACCGATTATTCCATCCAGGCCGACGTCATCATCGCCCCGCGGACCAGGCATCCCGCCGACGGCACCCGCGGGCTCATCGTGCGGGCCAGGGACAAGGACAATCTCTACCGGCTGGAGGTCGTCCGCAAGGGCGAATCGGCCGTCGCCCGGCTGATCAAGCGCGTGGGCGGGGTCGAAACCGTCCTGGCCACCAGCGAGCAGGCCCCTCCGTACGCGCTGCTGGACTGGAACGTCAACCCGTCCTGCCGCGGCTGGCATTCGATGGACCCGAAGAAGGCCCGGACGTTCTTCAAGGATTGGCGCCTGGACCGCCTGCGCGTGCAGGCAAAGGGCCC
>CAZNSB010000548.1:0-3711 GCA_964575155.1 uncultured Planctomycetaceae bacterium
CCTGCTGATGATCTACGATCGGCCCGCAGACAACTGGCCGCCGGGGCGTTACGGCAAGAAGAGCAAAGACTCTGACAGCGTCTGGGTGGTGAGGGTAACCCTGGCGAAGGGCCCGGGCACGGACCCCGGCGGCGCGAGGTCCTCTCCGTCACGAAAGCGCGGTCGGCCCGCAAGGACGTGAGCCGGGTCGGCTCAAGCCCGGTCGGCAGCGCCGGCAGGGCATCTACGAGCAGGACCGGGCCGGCCGCAGGCTTTTGGCCGAGCGGGGGGTGATGTGCGGTTTTTCGGCTACGGTCACCCGCGGGAACGCCGAGGCCATCTGCACCGACGATTTTCTCGACCTGCGCATCGCCGAGGGCGACATGTTCGGGTGGTTTTTCCTGATGCAGCCACCCCGTTGACGCGGCGGGCTAATCCTTCCCGGCCTGGCTGGCTGCCGCCAGGCAAAGGATCTGCCCGTCGGTCAGGGACACGAGGATCCGTCCGCGACGATCCACGGCCGTTCCCCACTTGACCGGGGTGGCCGGGAGCTTCTGGGCCCAGAGCTGCGATCCGTCCTTGAGGTCGAGGGCGGCGAGGCCCTCGGCCATCTCCTGCTTGAGCTGGATCCGGCCGGCGACGATCAGGGCGTCGGGGGCGACGATGAAGCTGCGGCAGTCCCAGCGATTTCCGGCGCCCCACTTGGGCTTGGGCCGCCGCGGCGGCCGCTCGCCGGGGGGTACGGGATCGAACAGCTTCGGGCCCGACCGTCTGGAACCTTCGTACCCCACGTCGTACCTGAGCGTCCTGCCGTCGGCGAGGGTGTGCTTCAGCGGCGCGTATCCGCCATAGGCGGGGTAATAGGGGTCGAACGCGGTCGCGGTGACGCCCCTGACGTGCTTGTTGGGGGGGTTCAGGCACTTTCCGGTCTTGGGGGCATAGTAGGCCGGGCCGTAGGCGTTCCCGCCGTGGAAGGACAGCTTTCCCCGGCTGAGGAGAAGCTCGCCCTGTAGGCTGATGCCGCTGTGGGTCTTCGGGTTGATCTGGCCGGAGGTGTCGTTGTACCACTTGAGCTTCCCCGTGATGGCGTCGAGGGCACAGACGTGGGTGCCGTCGTAGTGTGCGATGCCGGCGGCGGCGTACAGCGTGCCGTCCTCGACGAGCACCCCGCCGGCGACCGGCCAGGTCGAGATCAACTTCCCGAAGATGGGGATCCGCCGCTCGGCCGGCGCCACGCGGAACCGCCACAGCCGCCGGCCGGTGCTGGCCTCGAAGGCGTAGGCCCACCCGTCGGCGGAGCCGACGTAGACTCGCCCGTTCCAGACGGCCGGGGGGAAGAAGACCGCCCCGCCGGTGTAGGCCTTCCAGCGGGGCTTCCCGTCGGCGGCGTCGAGGGCGCAGACGGCGCCGCTGCGATAGCCCACGAAGACGAGCCCGCCGGCCGCGGTCGGCGCGGTGGCCCGGCCCGGCGACGCCGGGCGGTGAGTCCACTTCAGCACGACCTTCCTGGGGGTCGCGACCTTGGTGATGGAGGTCCTGTGGTTATCGTGGCGGTAGCAGGGCCAGTCGCCGGGGTCGGGGGGGGCGGCCTTGGCCACGGCCGGAGCGCCCTCGCCGGCCTCCAGGCGCGAGGCGTCCGCGCCGGGTCGGAAATCGAACTCCCCCGCCGGCGCCAGGGCGATGTGCCCGTAGAGGCTGAGCGCGCAGCCGCACATCCACGGGCCAAAGTACAGGTGCCCGCAGGAGACGATCACGCCGTCCTGGCAGGGCGGGCGGAAGGGCGCGATGTGCCGCGCGACGCCGGCGATCAGGTCCAGGCGCACCGTCCCCCCGGATGCGCGGTAGAGGATGCTGTCCACGGTGCCGGTGGCCCGCGTGCACGCCCGCCGCCCGATGAACTGGGCCACCGCCTTGCCCGTGTCATAGTCGAGCTTGTAGCTCCTTCGGTGCTTTTCCGAGCCGATGGCATACAGCCCGTCGTCGCGCAGGACCAGCAGGTAGTTCCCGTCCCTCTTTTGCCAGGTGAGCTTGCCGTCCTTGGCCCGGACGGCCAGGAGGTTGCGCCGGTGCGGGCCGGCGAAGAAGACGTACTGATCGTTGCACTTGATGTACGTCTGCGTGGAGTACCCGGTGACGTAGTGCTGCGCCCTGCCGTGGGGGCCGATCGCCTTCAGCAGCTCCGGGGCGGACGCCTTCCACAGGACCTCGCCGCCCTTGGCGTCGAGGCAGCCGAGGAACTTCTGGTCGCTGTAGAAATAGATCCGCCCGTTCTTCATGCACACACCGCGGCTGTCGATGTAGTCTTCTTCTTCGCGATGGGTCCAAAGGACTTTCTTGGTGGCCGGGTTGATGGCCACGAGCGTCCGCCCGTAGCCGAAGTTGGTCTTGGGATTCCTGTAGTCGTGGCCTTTCCACATGCCCCAGGGCCAGTGCCCCATGCCGGCTGATCTCGAGCGACGAACACCGACGTTGACTTCCTCGCCCCCGACCAGGGCGTACAGGATGCCCCCATTCAGGGCCATCCACTTCCACACCGGCCCGTCCGAGATGCCCTCGGGCACGACGATCTCGCCGGTGACCTTCCCCGTGGCCGCGTCCAGCAGCTTGCAGGACTCATCGTCGGCGAGATACAGCGTCTCCGGCGTGGCGATGAAGGTGTTGCGGTGGATCATGAACCCCTCCTTGAGGGGCCGCTTCCACAGGATCGTGCCGTTGTAGCCGTTGATGGCGAAAAGGGTGTTGAGCACGGCGTTCTGGTTCGCGCGGTGGGCCAGGTGGCCGTGGGCTCGGAACACCCGTCCCCCGGCCGCGACCGTGACCTCGGGCATAGGGCTGAACTTCGGTTCGGCGATGAACTGCGTCAGGTAGGGGGCGCGGGCAAGCTGGTCCGTGGACTGGGTGTTGTTGTCCGGGCCATGATAAGGATGGCTCCAGGAGTCGAGGCCCTCCGGGGCGGGCTTGGTGAGCTCCCTCCCGCCGAGCCTGGCCGTCCCCCCCGGTCGGAGGACGCGGAGGATCTCCTTCTCGGGTACGCCCTTCTCGCCGAGCGCGGCCGGCCCCACCAGAACGGCATCGGCCAGGTTGTCGGCCAGGTGGATCCGCCCCCACGAGCCGCAATCGGCGTAGACGCGCTTCCCCAGCAGCCCGGCCGACTCGGCCGCCGCCCGCACCGCCTTCACCTCCTCCGGCTTGTCGGACTGGACGTACAGGAGCATCTCGCCGCCCTCGGCCAGACGGATCACCGAGCCGGGATCACCGGCCTTCGCCAGCCCCAGCACCGCGCAGATTCCCTTCGTTTCACCCAGCTTCTTCGGGGGGGGCTGGGTTTCCGCGTCGTCGGCGACGCTCCGGCCCGCCGGGAGGCATGCGCAAGCCGCAAGCAGGACAACGCCCGCCATGAAGCGGGCCCGTCGTGTCTCGACGTGGTCCATCTGATCTTGCTCCTTTCTGCTCGGGCGTACCCCGGCATCGTATCAAAGCCCGGCCGGGGGCACCAGCCCCGCTCCCGCCGGCCCCCAGGCCGCCCGCCCGGAAATCGACGCCGGCCGACTGGAAATGCCAAAGGGCGCCCCGAAAACGTCCGATGACGAGTACGGCCGCCTCGGATGAATCGATCTGCGCGACAGGAAGCCGGGGGAAAAACGGCGCGAGCGTCCCGGCAAGGCCGGAGCGGCAGACCGGATGCGAGGGCCTCCGCAGCCGGGAGGCAAGCCGCGCGGGCAGGCCCCGCTG
>CAZNSB010000549.1:0-3692 GCA_964575155.1 uncultured Planctomycetaceae bacterium
GCCCCTGTGGCTGTGCGCGCCGATGGTGCTGATCGCGCTGGCGACGTACGCGGCCGCGGCCGCCGGGGCCGCAAGGTACCTGCGCTGGGGCATGGGGCCTGCCGGCTGGCTGGTGCTGGTGACGGTCCTCTACTTCCTGCTCGTCCCAGGGCCCGTCGCCCACGCCCGCTTCCGCGTGCCCGTCGCGCCGCTGCTGTCGGTGGTGGCGGCGGCCGGGCTCGTCTCGGTGAAGGACCTGCTCAACCGCCGCCGCCCCGACACGCGCTAGCAGCTCCTTTCAACACCATGCCCGCCGGCGGCGCGATGGGGCCTCGTCATGCGCTGACCGCCGACTCGCCCGGGGCTTGCCGCCAAACCCGTCCCTTCGTACACTTATCGCACACCCGCCGAAGTGGCGGAATTGGCAGACGCGCGGGATTCAAAATCCCGTGGCCCTTCCGGGCCGTGAGGGTTCGACTCCCTCCTTCGGCAGTAGGAAGCTACGGGGATCGAATGGCCACGTGGACCGTCTACGTCCTGGGCAGTTTGAAGGACGGTCGGCTGTACATTGCCCTGACGAATGACCTCGCCAGGCGGCTGAAGGAACACAACCGCGGCTACAACAAGTCCACCAAAGGGCGCGGGCCGTTCCAACTCATCCGCGCCGAGACCTTCCCCACCAGGCCCCAAGCGCGTGCCCGAGAGAAGGAGCTCAAATCTGGCCGCGGCCGAGAAATGCTCAAGGGAACGTTCCCATAACTTTTCCGCTGCTGCGCGGCACCCGCCTCCGGCGGGCAAGTTCACAATCCCGTGGCCCTTACGGGCCGTGAGGGCCTGCCCGCCGAAGGCGGGTTCGAATCCCTCCTTCGGCATTGGGCAGCGATCTCGAGGGTGGATGTCCTGATCCCGAAGGAATCCGCAACGGGCGGCAACCATGGGAGTCATGTCTGGGAGATTGACATGGGCAAGTCCGCACCTGCCGGTTTGAAGGTCCTCCTGGCGCTGAACTGCGTGGCGCTTATTGGCTTTGTTTTGGTGCTGGCAGTGCAGCCAGCGATGACCGTAGTTGACGTCTGCATGAACTACACCGAACTGGACAGGGAAGGGGTCATCAACAACGACGTGCTCGCAAAGGTTCGACCGGACTACGCGCAGAATCCCCGGAACGCCGTTCCGCGATACATAGCCGGGGCCGCACTTCAGGGTCAGCGAGTCAACGCGCAACTCGGCGTGGCGCTCGCAGCCGTCAATGCTCTTGTGGTGGTCGGCTTCCTCCTTGCAGCAGAGGCGGGGGGGCGACCCGCTGGCTGTATACATGTAGGTAGGACAATGGGAAGCAACGGACAGGAGACGACAGGATGTGGAATGCGGGAAAAACGGAGTGCGCCTGGCCGGGAAGTGTCCTTGCTCGCGGATTTGCGGTTGGACTCGGCATGTTGTTGTGCCTCTGGGGGCCGTGGGGTCTGAGCGGCTGTAGCAAGGATGCAACGCCCATTGTAGAGGAAGGAGAGCCCGCTCCGAGGCTGCGTGGCAAAGCCGTCTACAGATTTGCCTTGACGGCCAAGGCGGGCGAAGAGATGCAGTGGAAGGGGGTTGCCTCCGACCCCATGCTCGGGCGCAGTAACAAGCTGCCGTTCGCTGAGGAACACGTTATCGGCCAGTACGACTTCGACAACAGCGGCAAGCTGGTAAAGGCGTCGGCAGGCAACAAGGTCTTCCTGGAGGGCGAAGGCAAGAAGGTGAAGATGGGTGACCTCGCCCTGT
The DNA here is from genome assembly GCA_964575155.1 of uncultured Planctomycetaceae bacterium. Classification (GTDB taxonomy): domain Bacteria; phylum Planctomycetota; class Phycisphaerae; order SM23-33; family SM23-33; genus CAZNSB01. The sequence goes on from CAZNSB010000549.1 coordinate 1,744, forward strand.
GGCGCGAGGGCGACAGGGCGGTCGCCTTCGATGGGCACTTCGACTTCGGCAGTGTCGTATTCCGGGGGCGCTTCGCCGGCGCGTTTGACCCGAACGGGAAGCTCGCGGGAGCCTTCGACGGCATGGTCTTGTGCCTCCAGGTGCGGAGCGATCGCGACGGAGGCATCGTGTATTCCGTGAAGGGCCTGTGGAAGGTGGCCAAGGGCGAATTCTCTTTCACCCCGGTTAAGCCTGAGGAACAGGACAAGAAGCCCGGCGGGTAGGAGCGCTTGTCGGGCCCCCGATCGGCATACATCGCGATGGGGGTCCCTCGGGCGGCATCTCGGCCGGACGGCGGACACGACGGAGCCCCTTCAGAGTCGCCGCGCAAAAAGACGGGGCGCCGGCATGGTGGGTGCCGACGCCCCTGAAGCGTTGTGGGGTTGAGGGCTTACTTTTCGGTTTCCGGCCGGTCGCGGCGCCTGCCGCGGCCCCTCTGGCGGAACCTTTTCATTCTCTCCTCGCGGAGCTGCTTGGCCTTGGCGCGCTGGTCCTCGGTGAGGACATCGGTCTGGATCTTCTGCCTGGCGGTCCTGAGTATCTCTCGTCTGGCTTGACGGTCCTTGGCGTCCTTGGCGGCCTTGAGGGCGGCGTCCATGATCTCCTTGACCTTGGCCTTCTGGTCTTCGGTGAGTTCCAGACCGGCGAAGGGGCGCCGGCGGCCTGCCGGCCCGCCGCGCTTGCGGATCTCGGCCAGCCTGGCCTTCTGCTCGTCGGTCAGGACGGTGTTCTTGATCTTCTCGATGGCGGCCTGGATGATCTTTCTTTTGCCCTCGCGGTCATCGACCTTCTTGGCGTCCTCGTTGGCGGCCTCCATGATCTTCTTGACCTGGGCCTTCTGCTCATCGCTGAGGTCGAGGCGGGTGATCGCGCCCAGCGGGCCGGCGGGCGCGCCGAGTCGCGGCCTGCGGGCGGCGAGCATCTTCTTGAACTTTTCCTTCTGCTCGGCGGTCAGGATGCCGGCGATCTGTTCGTTCAGGCTCTTTTGCAGCTCGGCGCGTGTCTTGTAGAGGGCCTGGGATTTTTCCCGCAGGGCCGTCATGGCCTCCCTGTCGCGGTCGCTGCGGGCCTTCCGCATCTGCTCGCGAAGTGACTTGGCCTCCTCGCCGTGCTCCTTCTGCCAGTTCGCGACGGCCTGCTTGTGTGTGTCGAAGACCTGCTGGAGCTGTTTCTGCTGCTCGGCCGACAGCTCCAGGGCCTTGACCAGGCGTTCCTGCATTCTCTTGTCCATCTCGGCGCGATCCGGTCGCTGGCGTCTGGGGCGTTCCCTGCGGACTCCGGCCTCCTGCGCCAATCCCACGGCCGCCAGCAGGAAGATCGCCGCCAGCGCCGCGCCAAGCGTCTTGGTCATCTTCATCAGATACCCTTTCCTGTCAGGGCAGCGTTTTGGTTTTCCCGATCCCGCACTTCCGACGGGACAGGCGCCATTGCGGCCGGTCCGACCCGCCCTGGCAGCCGGCCCGGCTGTTTGGCAAAACGCCCGCGCGGGGGGAATATTGCCAATCGGTGGGGGAAATTCCGCATTCCCGGAAGCTTTTCCTTACCCCCGCCCGCAGCAGCGTTTGTACTTCCTTCCCGACCCGCACGGGCAGGGGTCGTTTCGCCCGACGGCGGGGGCGGGCGTGGGTTGTGCGCGAGCCCGCGGCTGGGGCTTCTGGCCTTTCCGGAGGCTCTCGGCGATGCGTTTCAGCTCCGGCAGGGCCTCGCGGAAGAACATCTTGTAGCCCTCGCAGAAGTGGTTGACGCGATCCGGGTCGCCGCCGGCAGCGTCGGGGAGGTGGTGCTTCGGGCAGCCCCCGTTGCAGTAGTTGAGGAACTCACACTCCCGGCAGGCGGCCGGGAGGAGCGTCTTCAGGGCGGCGAACTCCTCCAACCTGGGCGAGCGGAGAAGGTCGATCAGGGGCGTCCGC
>CAZNSB010000550.1:0-3684 GCA_964575155.1 uncultured Planctomycetaceae bacterium
CCTGCTGATGAACGTGGCCGTGCTGATCATGCGCGGCAGCAAGCTCCAGAACTACCGCCCCGTGTACCGCATGCCGCTGTTCCCGTGGTTGGCGCTGGCGGGCATCGCGATGTACGGCTTCCTGATCGTGATGATGACCCGGCAGATGAAGGCGGTGCCGCTGGTGACGACGGTCGTCTTCGTCCTGCTGGGAACGTTGTGGTACGTCCTTTACGTCCGCCCCCGAACCAGCCGGGAAAGCGCCCTCGTGTACATGGTCCGCGGCGCCGTCTCCAAGGAGATGTACCGGCCCGCGCTGGAGGAGGAGCTGAAGGAGATCGCCCTGGAGCGCGACGAGGTCCAGCACGATCGGTTCGATCACCTCGTCCGCGACGGGGCGGTCCTGGACCTGCCGGAGGCGGTGGACGCCGAGACGATGTTCCGGCTGGCGGCGAAGGAGCTGTCCCCCCGGCTGGGGATGGACGAGGAAGCGCTGCTGGAGCTGTTTCGCAAGCGTGAGGCCGAGTCCAGCACGGTGATTCACCCGGGCGTGGCCATACCCCACATCATCGTGGCCGGCGAGAACGTCTTCGACGTGCTGCTGGTGCGCTGCCGGAAGGGCGTCCGCTTCGCCGGCGAGGACGAGCCCGTTCGCGCCGCCTTTATTCTCATCGGCTCGCCCGATGAGCGCAACTATCACCTCCGCGCCCTCATGGCGGTCGCCCACATCATCCAGGAGCACGGGTTCTCCGAGCGCTGGCTGGAGGCCCCCGGCAGCGAGCACCTCCGTGACATCGTGCTGCTGTCGGGGCGGTCCCGGGACGCCCCCGCGGGGTAGCCTGGCCGGCGGGCTCGCGCCGGGCCCCGTTGGCCGCAGCGATTGCCGCTTCTGTTACCTTCCGAAGCGCAGTCAGAATCCCCGCCGATGGCGCCCGGCGAGACCTCCGCACGGCTGGCGCCGACTGGGCTGAACAGACCGGATGTGCCCGCCGCCGGGCATCAGCACTCCGCGAACATTGAATCTCGGGCTGCCACGACGACCCCACCGCATGCCACGGCCAAGCGTTCTCTGCCTGCCCGGGCGACGTCACGGCCAAGGTCACGGGCAACGTGCCCTTGGCCGTGGCACCGGTGGCTTCGGGCTTGACGCAATCCCAGGCATGCGGTGCTTGCGCGCCTGCCTTCGCCAAGACGGATCCTGCCGAATCGCCCCTGGCTTCAGCAGCGCTGTCCTTCCCGGCTGTCCGGCGGGGCGAGGGGATACCGGCCGAACTCCTCGATCGTCGCCCGCACCGCCTCGATGTGGGCCGGGGGGAAGGGCATCCCCTGGTCCGGGCCGCAGAAGTAGCCCCCGTCTCGCCCGAGTTGCCACATCCGCCGACGGACCTCCGCAACGATCCGTTCCACGGGCCCGGCCATGATGGTCGCCGTGCTCACGCCGCCCTGAAGCGCCATCCTTCCCCCCGTCCGCCGACGGACCTCCGCCAGGTCGTTGGCGGTGGACTGGACCGGGTTGAGCACGTCCACACCCAGCTCCATGAAGGTCTCCAGCACCGACTCGATGCACCCGCAGGAGTGGAAGCCGACGATCACGCCCTTTTCCCTGTACGTGTCGAACAGCCGCCGGTACTCCGGAACCAGAAACTCGCCCACGATCTCCGGCCCCAGTAGCGGACCGGTCTGCGTGCCGAGGTCGTCGCCGAACGCGGCGATCTCCACGCCGACGGCCAGGTGGTGTCGGGCGATGCCCAGGTCGAAGTCCATGATGCGGTGGAGGACGTCCCTCACGAAGCCCGGCTCGGTGAAGAAATACGTCATGAGGTTCTGCATGCCCACCAGCATGTAGGCCTTTTCCCAGAGCGTCTCGCGGTGGCTGCCGGAAAGGAACAGCTCCCCGCCGGTGAACAGCTTCGCGTCGTCGTAGATCTTTCCGCAGATCCGCTCGTCGTCGGGGTTGGGCCATGCGTACGTCTTGAGGTCGTCGATCTCCGCCAGCGGGTGGAACTGGGGAAAGCCCATCACGCCTTCCTGCTCCTTCCGCAGGACGTAGCCCCAGACCGTGGCCCAGGTGGTGCCGACGGGTCCCTCGGGGCCGGGGCCGGCAAAAGGCTCGTGATGGCAGCCGAAGTACGAAACGCAGTGGGCGGGCGGGGCGGCGACGATGCGCTGCGGCCCATCGAACCGGATGATCCGCAGCGCGTTCTCTTTGGCGTTCACGCTTCATATACTATGCGTTCGCACTGCCGCGGGCGCGCGGTATTTCCGGGCCCCGGCCGGGAGGCGACCGACATGTTTGTGTGCGCGGGCACGAGTTGGGTGATTTGCGCGAGGGGGTCGGGGCGGCTGCACCAGGCCGCCGCCGAGGCCCTGAACGACTGACCCGGCCGCCGGCGCACGCCCTGGGGAGGGCGAGGTCTTCCAGGCGGAGCTCGTGGTGGTTCTTCTTCGATGGCTTGTCCACGCGCGGCCGGGGGCGGTACCAGGCGCCCGTCACCACCTTGCGGTGATGCCTGAAGCCCTTCCTGGCGCCGGCTGGCGGACATGAGGGGGGGCATTCGACCGGCAGCCCAGGCGTATGCCCTGCGATGCGGGAGCTGTCGCCCGGGCTTGGCATGCGCCGGGGCGAATCTGCCGCGCCCCGGGGAAACGTCGCCCTTTACAAATGGCCCGCAGGCGGTAGGCTGTTGGGTGCCCGGGCGATCGCCCGGCACGGGAAATGAACATGGCGGAAGAAGAGCAACGCGACGTTACGGCCATCCGGCTGAGCTTCGTCACGCCCGTCCACAATGAGGCCGAGGTGCTGGAGGCCTTCTACTCCCGCTTGCGAGAGGTCGCCGAGGACCTCTCCGAGCCGTACGAGATCATCTTCGTCGACGACGGCTCCACCGACGCGTCGCTGGAGATCATCCAGCGGATGCACGAAGAGGACGACCACGTCAAGTACGTCGTCCTGTCCCGGAACTTCGGGCACCAGGAGGCCCTCACGGCCGGGTACGACTACGCCGGGGGCGAGGCCGTCATTGCCCTCGACGCCGACTGCCAGCATCCGCCGGAGGTCATCCCGGAGCTGGTGGCGATGTGGCGGCAGGGGTACGAGGTGGTGTACACGGTCAAGAGCGAGGACCGGCAGGTATCCCGGCTGCGGCGACTGGCGGTGAAGTGCGTGTACCGGCTGATTTCGCGGGCCTCTGGGCTGGACGTGATCGACCAGGCGGACTTTCGCCTGCTCGACCGCAAGGTCGTCGAGGTGATCCGTCGGCTGCGGGAGAAGTCGCGGTTCCTGCGCGGGCTGGTCCGGTGGGTGGGCTTCCGCCAGGCGGCGGTGGCGTATGAGCCCGCCCCGCGCCAGGCCAACACAAAGGAGACGCCCGCAACCGCGGTACGTCTCCTGTGACAGCCAGCCAAATCGCGCTGTGAGGATCTCGCGCCCGAACTCCCGAGACACCCGAACCGCGTCCCGAGAGAAGGAGGCTTCCTGCTATGAGCCCAAAACCAGTCGCGATGCCCCATCTCGACCTTCCGCACGGCCGCCCACTCATTCACAGCAGTGGCGGCGGTGCATCGAGTATGCAAGCCTATTGCATCATCTCGCGTCTGGTGTTCGCCTGCCTCTACAGTTCCGGCAATGCAGACCCTACGCGACACAGAACGTGATCTGGGCGAACCCGCCGATCACCGTCGACGCTTCCGCGCTTGGATCCAGCA
>CAZNSB010000551.1:0-431 GCA_964575155.1 uncultured Planctomycetaceae bacterium
TTCGTCGAGGGGGCCGAGCGACTGTTCCTGGACGCCCTGGCCTGGCTCGGCCTCGACCACGACGAGGGCCCGGACGTGGGCGGGCCCGTCGGCCCGTACCGGCAGAGCGAGCGGCTGGCCCTCTACCGCGCCCACGCCGACCGGCTGCTCGCCGCCGGATGCGCGTACCGCTGCTTCTGCTCGGCCGAGCGGCTGGCCGAGGTCCGCCAGGCCCGGCAGAAGGCCGGCCAGGCCACCGGCTACGACCGCCAGTGCCGAAGCCTGCCCCGCGAGGCGTCCGACCGGCGGGCCGAGGCCGGCGAGCCCCACACCGTCCGCCTGGCCGTGCCGATGGAAGGCCGGACACGCTTCACCGACGGCCTGCGCGGGCCCATCGTCATCGACAACCGCGAGATCGACGACCAGGTGCTCCTGAAGTCCGACGGCTACCC
>CAZNSB010000551.1:441-3671 GCA_964575155.1 uncultured Planctomycetaceae bacterium
CGACCACCTCATGGGCATCACCGACGTGGTCCGGGCCGAGGAGTGGATCGTCTCGACGCCCAAGCACGTGCTGCTGCATGAGGCCCTGGGCTGGGACCTGCCGCGGTTCCATCACCTGCCGCTCATCCGCAACCCGGACAAATCGAAACTCTCGAAACGCAAGAACCCGGTCAGCGTCGAATGGTACCGGCGCGAGGGGTTCCTGCCGGAGGCGGTCCTCAATTACCTGGGCCTCCTGGGCCACTCGATGCCGGAGGGGCAGGAGGTCTTCTCGAAGGACGAGTTCCTGGCGGCGTTCTCCACCGACCGCCTGGTGACCTCCGGGCCGGTCTTCGACCTCGACAAGTTTGAATGGCTCAGTGGCACGTGGATCCGCCGGTTGCCGGTCGATGGGCTGCTCGACCGCCTGCGCGACGAGGGGTTCCTGCCCGAGGCGCTCGCGGCGAAGTACGACGAGGACGGCCTGAAGGCCATCGTCGCGCTCATGCAGGAACGGATGCGGCGGCTGTCGGAGTTTGCCCCCGGCGTGGGCTTCTTCGTGGATCGCGAGCCGTACGAGGCGGACCTCCTGATCCCCACGAAGGGCAAGAAGAAGAAACCGACCCGCACGGGGCCGGAGACGCTCTCGGCCCTGGAGCGGATGCGCGCGGCCCTGGCCGAACTGGACGCGTGGGACGCCGGGGCGATGGAGTCCGCCTTGCGCGCGATGGCCGAGGCGATGGAGTGGAAGGCGGGCGAACTCTTCTCGCCGCTCCGCGTGGCCGTCACGTGCCGCACGGTCAGTACGCCGCTCTTTGAGACGATGGCGATCCTGGGCCGCCAGGAGTGCCTCGCGCGGCTGGATGCGGCCGTCGAGAAGGCCCGAGGCCTCGGCTGAATCATTTCACCGCAGAGAACACAGAGATCGCAGAGAAAGACGGAGAACGGCAAAACGGCGGACGGATTGAGTGCGCCGGAGGCGCACGTGTGGCGCCTCTCCGTGTGGCCCGGCTGGCTTGCCCAGCCGGGGGATGGGCCGGCGACGTGAGTGCGCGGGGTTGTGATTCCGAGCGAGTCCCGATTCATCGGGACGAGCCGAGGAATCTCGCCGCACGCGGGTGCCACTGGCGGCTTGTCCGCCAGCGTGACGTACTCCGCAGACATTTTCCTTGCCCTTATACCTCCGCCGCCGCACACTTGACATATCAGGATTCCTGCGGAGGGCATGCCATGTCGCAGACCCAAGGAAGCGGTGCGTGTTGCCAGTATGATGGCTGTACGGAGCGGGCTTGGTCGGGTTCCCAGGACGGTTTCTGCAAGTACCACTCTCCGGCCAATGGGCGCGTGGCGCGTGAGGTATGGCAAGAGGCTCGCTCGCGGGCGTGCAACGAGCAAGGTGTTAACCTACAGGGCTGGTGTTTTCCGAAAGATCCTGATGCCAAAGGGTTTGCCGACGTGGTCTTTGAAGGTGAGGCCAACTTCCGCGATGCTCGATTCGCTGGTGGTATGGTGGCACATTTCGAAGGCGCCCGGTTCGAGTCCAAGGCAGACTTCCATCGGGCTCGGTTTGAGGACGCAGCATGGTTTTACGGGGCGCGCTTCCAAAAGAAGGCGGATTTCAGTCGGGCTCGATTCTGCTTCACAGCGAGCTTCACATCTTGCCCAAACGCAGACGCCCACAAGGCGAGGTCTCGTGTCGTCTTCGGTGGCGACACTGATTTCTCGCGCGCAGTATTTGAAACTGCGGCGGATTTCAACCAAGCCAAGTTTCTGGGAGATGTGCGTTTTCAATGGGTAGAGGTGCGCCGAAATGCAAGGTTCAGGAATACGATCTTCGTAAAGGAGGCCGATTTCAGAAACGCGGATTTCGAGGGCAATGTCTTTTTTCAGGAAGGCGAGTTTAGGCGACGCGCCAAGTTTCAGTGGGTTTCCTACAAGGCAGGGCGCAACGTTGTATTTGACCCACCGGCGCATAAGGGGAAGCCGTTTGTGCAGTGCGAGCGAGGCGAGAGTGCCTATCGCTTGGCGAAGCAGGCGGCTTTCGCGCGGAGAGAACTGCACGAGGCCGATCTCTACGGCTATTACGAGTCGCGAGCACAGGCTCCCGCCAAGCCCAAGTGGAAGCGAGCGTTGGCCGCACCCCTGGCTGGGGGTCATTGGTGCCTGATTTGGCTGGCGGACCAACCGTGGCGGCTGGGCGTATTCGCCCTACTAGTAATTGTGGGCTGCGGTTTTCTCTATGCAACGGAGGACGCTGTTGCTCCCTCATCGCTTTGCCAGGAACAACTCGCAGATCACGATACGCAGTGGCCAGAAGCCATCCATTTCAGCGTTGTGACCTTCACCGCCCTCGGGTACGGCGACCTGCAACCCAAACCGGACGGGTGGTTCAAGTTTGCTGCTGATGCAGAGGCAGCGCTGGGCGTGTTGATGACGGCGCTCTTCATTGTGTTGGTGACGCGCAAGTTCTTGGCGTGACCTACGCGCCTCCGACGCCCTCAGCGTTCTCGCGGTTCTTTGCGGCCTTCGCGCCCTTTGCGGTTCAAGCCTTTGGCCGTTTGCTTCCGGCCAGGCCAGCCGATAGACTAACGGCTTCAGAGACCAGGCCACGGCGAGATTTCTCCGCTCGGGCCCTTCGGGCCCTCGGTCGAAATGACAAGGCTTTGCCTGAGCCTTGCCGCTGTACTCCGCCGTTCTCCGCGGCCTCTGCGTTAAGAAAACGATTGGCAAGGAACGGTAAGATGACCGAGACGCCGCCCGACCGTCCCAGCGACTTCATCCGCGAGGTCGTCGCGCGCGACCAGGCCACCGGCAAATGGGGCGGCGTGGTCCGCACGCGGTTCCCGCCGGAGCCCAACGGCTACCTGCACATCGGGCACGCCAAGGCCTTCAGCATCAACTTCGGCGTGGCCGAGGCGTTCGGCGGCTCGTGCAACCTCCGGTTCGACGACACCAACCCGATGAAGGAGGAGGCCGAGTTCGCCGAGGCCATCCAGGAGGACGTCCGCTGGATGGGCTACGCGTGGGCCAGCCTCTGCTACGCCTCCGACTACTTCGCGCAGATGGTCGACTGGGCCGTCCAACTCATCCGGCAGGGCCAGGCGTACGTGGACGACCTCTCGGCCGAGGCGATCCGGGCCCATCGCGGCACCCTGACCGAGCCCGGCCGGCCGAGCCCGTACCGCGACCGCACGGTCGAAGAGAACCTGGACCTCTTCGAGCGGATGCGGGGTGGCGAGTTCCCCGACGGC
>CAZNSB010000552.1:0-3669 GCA_964575155.1 uncultured Planctomycetaceae bacterium
GGGCTGGTCTGCTCCTGCGGGCCGCAGCACGTGGGGGCCCCCGCGACGATCGAGGGCGAGTCCTACGGCCTGCACGGGACGCACTCGAACACGCCGGCGGAGCTTCAGATCGTCTGCCAGCCCGACCCCGCCGCCGGCATCGAGGCCATGAGCATCACCGGGCGCGTCCGCACCGCAAGGATGTTCGGGCCGAACGTCGAGCTCCTCCGAACCATCCGCTCCAGGCTCGGCGAGCCCGCCATCCAGGTCCACGACGTCTTCACCAACCGGGGCAACGCACCGGCGCGGCACTGCTGGCTGCTGCACATCAACTTCGGCTGGCCGCTGCTCGATGCCGGCGCCAGGCTGGTGTACCGGGGGAAGGTCGTTCCCCGCCCGGGCTGCGAGAAATGGTTCGCCGACCCCGCCCGCTACAAGGTGGCCCGCGCCCCCCTGAAGGCCCACGCCGGCAGCGGCGAGGCCGTCGCCTTCGTCGATCCCCCCGCCGACGGCCGGGGAATCTGCCACGTCGGGATCGTCAACGAGAAGTTGCCGTTGGGGGTGGAGGTGTCGTATCCGAAGAGGGAATTTCCCCGGCTGGTGAACTGGCAGCACTACGGCGGGGGGGGCGAGTACGTGGTGGGGCTGGAGCCTCTCAGCGGCGGGATGGCCGGTTGCGGCGTGGGGGCCGGCGTCCTTGACTGCGGGCAGGCAAGGACATATGATTGCCAGTTGCGGGTCCTGACGGATCGGCGGGAGCTGGGCCGGTTCGTCCGCAGATGGGGCTGATCGCCGCCGGGCGTCGGACGGCATCGGGCCGGAGAAAAATACTGGCTGCGGATTTGAACCGGGCTTTCGCGCAGACCTACAATTGAGTGTCAGTGGGCAGCAAAAGAAGGAAGAGCTGAGAAACCGGTGATACCCACGGGCGGTCAGACATGAACCCCCGGCGAGTCTCCCCCCGCTCGCCACATGTCTACCGCCCAATTTTTTTTTTGCGCCCTCCTGGGGCGGGCCGAAGCGAAGGGAAGCTAGTGCATTGTCAAGATTGAGCTTTGGGGTGCCACCTGCCCGCCGGCAGGCAGGCGGCTTCGCCTTTTGCAGCCGTGCCTGCCTTGGGGCCCGCACGGCTGCACACAACGCAGCCGTGGCACCCATAGATTCAGACTTGACGGCACACCGGGGTAGCCTGGTCCCGGCGGGCCCCCGCGCCCCCGTTTCAGCCCGGGAGGTGCCGCTTGATCTCGGCGGCGGCGGCGGCGGGGTCCTCGGCGGCGATGACGGCGGAGCACACCGCCACCCGCCCGGCGCCGGCGGCGACGATGCCGGCGACGTTGCCCGCCGTGATCCCCCCCACCGCCACGATCGGAAGCTTGATCTCCCCGGCTACCTTTCGGAGGACCTCGACCCCCGCGACGGCCCCGGCGTCCTTGGTCGCGGTCGGGAACATCGGCCCCACGGCGATGTAGTCGGCGCCTTCGCCGGCGGCCGCCCGCGCCTGGTCGATGTCGTGCGTGCTCTTTCCGGCGACGGCCCCGGCCCGCAGGAGGCGTCGGGCGGCGGCGATGGGGAGGTCCGCCTGCCCGAGGTGGACCCCGTCGGCCGAGGCGGCGGCGGCGATGTCCGCGCGGTCGTTGATGATCAGCATCACGTCCGCGGGCTGCGTGATCTCCCGCAGCCCCCTCGCCAGCGCCAGGACCTCGCGGTCGGGCATTTCCTTCTCGCGGAGCTGGATGCAGTCGGCCCCGCCGGCGATGGCCGCCTCCGCCGTGGCCACCGGCTCGCGCCGGCAGAGCGCCGACGTCACCAGCACGTACAGCCGGACACGCTCGAATCGACCCGCCCCCGCCAGGCGCAGCCCCACGCGCTGCTGGAGCGTGTAGGCGTCGTATCGCAGCGCCTGGAAGGCGGCGGGGGTTTCCGGCCCGGCCCCGGTCGCCTTGGCGGCGACCTTGGCGTATTCCTCCAGCGTTCGCAGGGCCTCGGAGAGGCGTTTGCAGGCGGCGTCGGCGACGGCGGGGGCGTCGGCGCGTTCGGCCTCGGTGGGGGAGGTCAGCTCGGTGCCGACGTCGCCGGGGGTGTCCCGGCTGACGAGGAGCGCCTCGGGGGGGAAGCGCCTCATGGTGCGGGCGAGGCGGCTCCTCATCTCCTTGGCCGGGCCCGCCACCGAGGCGTCGTCCAGCCCGAACCGGGCGAGGTCCTCGATGACCCGCAGCGCCTCTCGGGCCCGGTTGGCGTTGGCGTCGAGGATGCGATAGACGTCGCGCATGTCAGCGTGCCGCCGGCCGCTATCCGGCTTCTCCATGGTTGACCGGGAACTGACCGCAGAGCTCCTGGACCTCGCCCCGGATGCCCCGCAGCCGGTCCCCGTCGCCGCCGCTGTTGAGGGCCCGGTCGATCCACTCGGCGACCCGCCGCGTCTGGGGCTCCTTCAGCCCGCGCGTCGTGGTCGCCGGGGTCCCGAACCGCAGCCCGGAGGCCTCCTGGGGGGGACGGAGATCGAAGGGGACCTTGTTCTTGTTGGCGATGAGCCCGGCCTGGGCGAGCCAGTCGGCGGCGGCCCGCCCGGTGAGGTCCTCGAAGCGGCTGCGGAGGTCCAGCAGGACCATGGGGTTGGCGGTCCCCCCGGTCGCCAGGCGCCACCCCCTCTCGGTGAGGGCGTCGGCGAGGGCTTTGGCGTTGGCGACGATCTGGCGGGCGTAGGCGGCGAATTCCGGCGTGGCGGCCTCGGCGAGGGCGACGGCCTTCGCGAGCATCTCGTGGGGGAACGGGCCGCCTTGCAGCCCGGGGAAGACGGCCGCGTCGATCCGATCGGCCCATTCGGCGCCGCAGAGGATGATCGCGCCGCGCGGGCCGCGAAGCGTCTTGTGCGTGGTGGTCGTCACGAACGTGCTCCCCGGGAGCGGCGAGGGGTGGACGCCTCCGGCGACCAGCCCGGCAATGTGGGCGATGTCGCTCAGCAGCCACGCCCCCACCTCCCGCGCGATCCTGCCGAAGGCGTCGAAGTCGATCACGCGCGGATACGCCGAGGCCCCGGCGATGATCATCTTCGGGCGGGCCTTCACCGCCACCTCCCGCACCGCGTCCATGTCCAGCCTCTCGGTGTCCTCGCGGACCCGGTAGCTGGCCACCTTGTAGGTCTTTCCCGAGTAGTTCGCCGACCGCCCGTGGGAAAGGTGACCGCCGTGCGTCAGGTCCATTCCCATGATCGTCTCCCCGGGCCGGAGGGCGGCCATGTAAACGGCGATGTTGGCGCTGGTCCCGGCGTGGGGCTGGACGTTGGCGTGGGCGGCGCCGAAGAGGGCCTTGGCGCGGTCGATGGCGAGCTGCTCGGCGCGGTCCACCTGTTCGCAGCCGCAGTACCATCGCCGCTGCGGGAGGCCCTCGGCGTACTTGTCGGCCAGGACGGACCCGGTGGCCTGGCGGACGCCCGGGGACGCGTGGTTCTCCGAGGCGATCAGGTTCAGGGTGGTCTGCTGCCTGCTGCGCTCGGATTCGAGGATGTCCGCCGCTTCCGGGTCGCTTCCAGATAGATACGCCATGGTCGGCTCCGGCTCCACGGGGGAGGCTGTTCACTGACACGGACCGGACAATCTACCAGCGGCGGGTCGGGTTGGCAAGGCCCGGAAAGGGCGGGGTGTCGAACCCGAATAGTAATGTCCGGTCTTAACCAGATAAGAATGTCCGCTT
>CAZNSB010000553.1:0-3663 GCA_964575155.1 uncultured Planctomycetaceae bacterium
TCCGCGGCATGAGCGAGAACATTCTGCTCTCCGGCCGGCCGGGGCAGGGGCAGATCGGCGCGGACTTCTGGCCCCCCCCGCCTAGCAAGAAGGGCGCCCGCAGGCTGGGCAGCCTGTACAGCCGATTCCCCGAGACCGCCAACGTCGGGGCGGGCAACAGGGGCTGCACCACCAACCAACTGCTGTACCCGGGCCCGGACGGCGCGACGCCCACGGTGCGATTCGAGATGCTTCGGGAGGGCATACAGGAATGCGAGGCCCGCATCTTCCTGGAGAAGCTGCTGCTGGAGAAGCTCCCGCCGCAGGGGCTCGTCGGCGCCATCGTCAGCGAGGAGGTCATGCGGCAGCGGCGCCGGCAGAAGCAGCGAATGCGCGTCATCGCCGCCCTAGCCGGGAAGATCCAACCCGTCCTCGACGAGCGCACCCGGTGGCAGCGGCTCCAGGGCATCTCGTGGGAAGCCCAGCTTTCCTGGCCGTACTCCGGGTGGGAGGCGCGGACCGCCCGCCTCTACGAAGCCGCCGCCGAGGCCGCCAGGGCACTCCAGGCCAAGTAGTCCCCCTTCGATTGCGACGGACCGCTACAGGCTCGGCCGCCTGCGCCTGCGCAGGGCCACCAGCCCACCGACGGCCAGCAGTGCCAGGGCGGCCGGCTCCGGAGTGTAGGCGAACGTGCCGGCCGAGTAGCGGTTGGCCGGGCCGGTGTCGGCGTCGCCGGGGAACTCCCCGGGCGTGCTGCCGTAGCGGGCGGTGCCCACGAAGGAGATGAGCCCCCCGCCGTCGTCGGTGGCCTTGTACGCGGCGCTGGGCCCGGCGGCGCCCTCGTTGCCGTTGGGCTCGCCGCTGCCGTAGCCGTAGGCGACGATCGCGTACTCGCCCCCCGACAGGTCCAGGGGGGTCGGAAGCAGCTTGAACCGGCTCGAGTCGATCAGCGTGCCGGCGTCGGCGCTGGTGAACTCCAGCTCCGCCAGGGGCGAGGAGGTGTCGGTGCGGTCCCAGATCTGCGCGGTCAGCGTCCGCCCCAGCCCGTCGGCGCCGCTGTCGAAGACGCCCAGGTGGGTGATGCAGATGGAGGAGTTGACGTCGAAGTCCATGCCCAGTGGCCCGCCCCACTCCTGCGACCCGGTCGCTCCGGTGTAGTTGATGTAGGCGATGTAGCTGCCCCCGGCGGGCCGGGCCGCCAGGGCCAATCCAACAACAAGCCACGCCAGCAATATCGTCTTTGCCCTCATCGCCGCCTGTTCGTCCGCCTGAGCAGCAGGCCGGCGCCGCCGGAGGCCAGCATGGCCAAGGCCGCCGGCTCGGGGACCTGCAGACCGGTGCCGTCGCCGTCGCTGCTCAGGATCAGATAGGTCAGCCCGCCGGAGGTGAACAGCTCGCCGTCGTCGGTGCCGCCGGGCTTGATGGCGTTCAGCCCGGCCGCGTAGCTCCACGTCTCGCCGGTGCCGGAAACGGTCACCTGCCCGCTGCCGGCGTCATGCACGTCGAACAGCTCCTGCGCCTGCCCGAGCGTGTAATTGTAATTGAACGCCGAGCCGTTCTGGCCCAGCTTCAGGCCGAGGGTGTACAGGGCCCTGACCTCGGCGCCGGTCAACTGCTCGTTCCAGAAGCCGAAGTCGTCCAGGTCGCCGGCGAGGAAGCGCTGGTCGGTCGTCCCGTAGCCGTCCTGGACCCAGCGCAGCTCGCTGCCGAGGGCCCGCAGGTTGGTGCTGATCGTTCCCGAGGCCGCCGCCGGACTTCCCTGCAACACGCCGTCGGCGAACAGCCCCAGAGAGCCCCCCGCCGTCCGTGCGATCGCCACGTGGTGCCATGCATTGTCGTTGTACGCGCCGCCGCTGCTGACCTGAACGAGGTTCCCGCCGAGATCGTTGCGGGTCAGGACGCCGACGTGCCCGTCGCCGATGGGCTGGGCGCCGTTGTAGCCCACCACCAGGTCGAGGACCGGGTTGCCGTCGGCGCTGTCCCGGAAGGCGACGATCGCCCCCGCCGCGTCTGTCGTGCGGAACCATCCGGCGATGGTGAAGGCCGCCGCAAAGTTCAGGTCGGCGGCCGCGCCCAGGTCCACGTAGTCGGCGCTGCCGCCGAAGGTCAGCGCCCCGCCGATCTGCCCGGTCACGTCGCGGGCGTCGGTGTTCACGGGGCTGCTGCTGGTGGGCGGGTCATCGTAGTAGCCGCCGTTGGCGGTGGCGGTGGCGTCCGCCACGGTGTTGTTGGCCGCGTTGTCGTCCAGCTTGTAGTGGCGGATGAGGCCCGCCTGCGCCGACGCGGCGTAGATGAAGACGGCGCTCGTGGCCGTGACGGCAACTGCCGCACGGAGATGCATCCCTCCCATGCGCTCTTCCCTCCGCCCCAGGCTCAGGGGCGCAAACGCTGCGGCCACAAACCACCCTCGGATGAGGTCAGATCGTGCTCCGCAATCCTCTCCTCTGTCGAATGGTGCCCTCCCTCAGGCTCCATACAACAATATACCTTACCGGAAATCCCAGTTCTTGTCAAGGGCGGAAATGTAAAAGCCGTGTTCGGGCACACCTTGCGTGGGTTTCGCCGGCGCGGCCCTCAGACCAAGCCCAGGATGACCAGGAACAGGTGCGAGAGATTCTCCAGCACCTCCTCCATGCGGACGTGCAGGGTCGCCTCCAGCGGCAGGAAGCGCAGCGCCCGCCGCTGGATGAGCAGGGCCAGCAGGTACGACCACGCGGTCACGACGAGCCAGCGGCCCCGGGGCCGGCCCACCAGCGCCGGCAGCAGGTGCCGGCGCCACAGGAAGGCCCACACGCCGATCAGCGCCGCCGCCACGTACACGCCATTGCCCGTCCCGCGGAAGTGGATTTCCCGGCAGAGCAGCACGATGCTCGCGCAGGCGAAGACCAGGTGGAACCGGTCTCGGCCGACGGCCCAGCGGGCGGCGAAGACGGCCACCGCCGCCGGCATCAGGATCAGCGCCACCACTTCCTGGGGCTTCTTGTGGATCACCCCTTCCCACCCCAGCCCGTAGGCCAGGTACACCGCCCCCAGGGTCACCGGCGGCAGCAGCATCGGCCACCACGCCAGCAGCTCCCTCGGCCGGCTTCGAGCCGACCCACTCAATTCGCTCCTCGCATCCATGTTCTTGCCAGGGTCTCGTTCTCGGCGGCGCCCGCCCAAGCTACTCGCACCGACCCGGACGTGCAAGAGAGAGAACGCGCCGGCTGCGGTCCCTGGTCCCTATCGGCCGGTGCCCGTTCGGCTATAATGACCCCGTCGCCATGGACCTTTTCGAAGAACTCGAGGATCAGGCGATCTCTCGCAACGCCCCGCTGGCGGTGCGGATGCGCCCGAGGACCCTCGACGAGATCCTCGGGCAGGACGACTTCCTCGGCGAGGGCAAGCTGCTGCGGCGGATGCTGTCGGCGAACCGGCTGACGAGCCTGGTCTTTCACGGCCCGCCGGGGACGGGCAAGACGACGCTGGCCTACGTGATCGCCCGGCAGTGCGAGTGTGTCTTCCACGCCGTGGACGCCGCCAGCACGTCGGTGGCCCAGGTGCGGGAGGTCGCCTCCGGCGCCCGCGCCGCGCTGGCCTCGACGGCCAAGCGCACCGTGCTGTTCATCGACGAGCTGCACCGGTTCAACCGCGCCCAGCAGGACGTGCTGCTCAACGACGTGGAGAACGGCACGATCATCCTGA
>CAZNSB010000554.1:0-3661 GCA_964575155.1 uncultured Planctomycetaceae bacterium
GGTGGGGGCGGTCCCCGAGGGCGAGTACGCCGTGGGTGTCTGGCACCCGGAGTATGAGCCGGTGAAGCCCCGCTACACGGTCAAGGTGGGCGCCGACAGGACGGTCGAGCTGCCGATCGAGTTCAAGCCGCCGGCGGTGCTGGCCGATCCCCCGCGGCCGACGGACACGGCCCTGCGGAAGTGGGTCTGCCTGGGGCCGTTCCCGTATGACGGGCGCCGGCCCAAGACGTACCCGGTGGAGAAGGAGTTCGCCGGGAAGATTGATTTCGCCGCGGCGCACGAGGGCAAGGGCAAGAAGCAGGTCCGCTGGAAGGTGCTCAACGCCCTGCCGAAGGGGGCGATCGACCTGTGGGCCCTGATGGGGGAGATCGCGGCCAACTCCACGTGGTACCTGGCCGCGCTGATCGAGTCGCCTGCCGAGCAGGGGATGATGCTCGGCCTATCCATGCCCGGGCACGGGAAGATGTGGATGAACGGGCAACTGCTCTGCGCCTCTACCTACCACAGCCGGACGCCCAACGGCTGCTACCTGGGCAGGCTGAATCCCGGCACCAACACGCTGGTGGTCAAGTTCGACGCCAGCTCGCCCGATTACCGCTGCCGGATGTGGCTGAGCTACAAGGCCGACGCCGTCAAGGTCGTCCGCCCGGCCGACAAGCACCTCCGCGAGGGCTACGTCTGGGACGCCTCGGTGCCCGGCGGCACGCTCAAGGGCGTCTGCTACGTCCCCGCCGAGAAGCCCCTCGCCATCCCCCGGCGGATGCAACTGGACCTGTCCGGGAAGCTCGCGCCGCAGGGACCGGCGGAGGGCGAGCTGGAGCACTACGCGTCGCGGGGCCGGCCGGCCCGGCCGGTGTGGCTGCGGCACGACGGCAAGCAGAAGCGCTACGGCGTCGGGCGGGCGGCGGTGGTGGTCCGGGGCATCCTGACCGGTTCCCGGCTGCCGCCGAAGCCCGCGCGGCTGCGGACCATGCCGGGGGTCGGCTGGGCCGCCCAGGGCCGCCGCGACCGGCACCGGAGGCTCCGGTATCCCGACCACAACATCGCCTTCTCCCCGCCCGGCGAGGCCATCGCCCTGATGGGCACCGACATCTTTCCCTACCACCTCGTCGTGAAGGACGCCGCCGGGAAGGTCGTCTCGGAGACGCCGGTGGCGGCCTACCGCGACAAGTATTACCCCGGCCGGCCGTACCGCGACCGGCCCATGGCTGCCCCGAGGACGTACGCCATCGGGCCCATTGCCGACCCCGGCCGGTACCTGCTCACCTGCCGGCGCCACCCGTGGTTCCAGTCGCGCATCTTCGTCACCCGGCATCCCTACGTGGCGGTCACGGACGACGCCGGCGGGTTCGCCATCTCCGGCGTGCCGGCGGGGAAGCACACCGTCGAGGTCTTCCACCCCGACTTCGAGCCGGTCAAGAGCACCTTCCAGGTGGCCATCCGCCCCGGCAAGACGACGGAGCTGCCGGTGGCGTTCAAGCCCCCGCCCGTGCTGGGCGAGCTGGCCCGCTATACCGACGCGCCCATCGTCGAGTGGGTCCACCTCGGGCCCTTCCCCCCCGGCGGCGCCGCCCACCCGCCCCAGAAGAAGACCGACTTCGCCGCGACCTGCAAGGGCAAGTACGGACCGGTGGCCTGGAAGCGGATCAACGCCGACCCGAGCGGCCTGATCGACCTGGCCAGGCTCAAGGGCAGGCACGTCACCCAGGCGAGCTGGTATCTCGCAACGGTCATCCAGTCCGCCCGCCCGCAGCGGATCAACCTGGGCGTGGGATCGGCCGAGAAGTGTTGCCTGTGGCTCAACGGCCGGCAGATCTACGCCCGCTCGGACCGCCACCGATACCGAAGGGACGAGGACCTGCTCGTCGGCCGGTTGAACGCCGGGCCGAACGTCCTGCTTGCCAGGCTCACTAACGACCGCGAGCGGCCGTACCTCTCCGTCACCTACAAGGCCCCCGCCGCGACCCTCGCCGTCCCCGACGACGCCTCGCTTCAGCCGGCGTACCTCTGGGACGGCGCCGCCCGGACCGGCACGGTCCGGGGCATCTGCTGCGCCCCCTACGACAAGGCCGTCCGCCTGCCCGCGCGGGTGCCGGTCGAGCTGACCGGCCCCAACGCCGTCCGCGACCCGAAGCCGGGGGAGATCGAGCACTTCAAGTCCGCCCCGCCGGCCCGGCGGATCTGGATCGGGCCCTACGACGCCAAGGCCAAGCGCTACCCGCTGCCC
This sequence comes from uncultured Planctomycetaceae bacterium, assembly GCA_964575155.1. Classification (GTDB taxonomy): domain Bacteria; phylum Planctomycetota; class Phycisphaerae; order SM23-33; family SM23-33; genus CAZNSB01. The sequence goes on from CAZNSB010000554.1 coordinate 2,228, forward strand.
CAGACGGCGGTGGTGCTGAGGGGCGTCCGGCGCGGGCGGCGGCACGCGCTGTCTCCGGCCGGGCTGACCGTCGACGCCCAGCGGGCGTGTCTGGCCAGGGGCGAGAGGGCGGGCGCGGGCCGGGACGACATCGTCTTCAGCCCCGTGGGCGAGCGGGTCGGCTTCTCCAACGGCGAGGCCTACGCCAACACCCTGGCCGTCACCCCCGCCGCCGGGGGCAAGCCGGTCGCCGAGGTGGCCCTGCCGCCCTACGCCGATCCCCGGTACAAGGGCCAGTGCTACGGTCGCCGCAGGTCGATGTACCCGCCGGGGACCGTGTACTCGCCGCCGCTGAGACGCCCCGGGCGGCACGCGGTCACCTGCAAGCGCCACCCGTGGAAGCAGGCGGCCGTCTTCGTGGTCGAGAGCCCCTACGTTGCCCTGACCGGCGGGGGGGGGACGTTCGCGATGACCGACGTCCCCCCCGGCAAGTACACGCTCGAGGCCTGGCACCCCGACGCCGGGCCGGCCAAGGCGACCGTGCCCGTCGAGGTCGTCGCCGGCAAGACCACCGACCTGGTCATCGAGTTCGCCCCGCCGGGCGTGCTGGCCAGCCCCCCGCCCATCCCCGGCAGCCGAATCGCCGCCTGGGCCGCCCTCGGTCCCTTCGGCAGCAAGCAGACCCTTGCCAACCCGCCGGAGAAGCGGCTGGACTTCAAGGCCGCATACAAGCTCGCCGGCGGCGCCCAGGTGAGCTGGAGACACGTCAAGGCCGACGGCAGCGGGCAGGTGCGCTTCTCGACGAAGAACGCCTATGTGTACTACGCCGCGCTGCTGGAGGCGCCCGCGGGCGGGAAGATCGTCCTCCGCGTGACCGCCGACGACTATGCGACGCTGTGGCTGAACGGGACGCACGTGTACAGCGGCCGGGACGGCCTGCTGTCCGCCGGACTGAAGCGGGGTCGCAACACGCTGCTGGCCAGGGTGCACAACGCCGGCGGGTGGGGGGGGCTGCGGGTGCTCTACCACGCCCGCGGGGCCAAGCCCGCCGCCCCCGTCGCCCCGCCGCCGAAGGCCAAGAAGAAGTAGGCGGCTTCGTCGGCACGGGCGGCGTTCCCTTTCGGCGTCTTCGGTGTGGGTGGAACTTTGGCGGCCTGCGTCTGCGCGGGTCGGGTTCAGGTATCATTAGGCAGATGGCGCAGGCCGCCCCGAAAACCAGGCACACGCCGGGCCCGCCCTGGCGACGCAAGTGGAACCGGACGCCCGCCCACCTCCGCCGCCAGGCCGGGGAAGCCCTCGGCGACCTCTTCGCCGCCCGGCGTCGCCGTGGCGGGTGGGTCCTTGTCGTCCTGCTGCCGGCGGCGGCGGGGCTCCACGCCGGGCTGCTCCCGTTCGTCCACACCGGGCAGCCGAGGGACATCGTTCGCCTGACCGGGCGGGACAGCTACCTGCGGA
>CAZNSB010000555.1:0-3658 GCA_964575155.1 uncultured Planctomycetaceae bacterium
CCGGACATTTCTATTCGGCTCAAACACCGGACATTTCTATTTGGGTTTGACAGAGCCCCCTGCCCTACGCGCCGGCGCCCGCCAAGCCGATCTGATCGGCGACCTCGCGCATGCCCGCGATGGTGTCGGTGATCAGCTCGGAGACCTCCACGCCCAGCAGGGCGGCGACCTTGGCGATGACCTCCCGGTCCACGCCGGCGGCGAAGCGCTTGTCCTTCCACTTCTTCTTCACGCTCCTGGCGGTGAGGTCCATGACGCTGCGGGAGGGGCGGACCAGGGCCGCCGCCGCCACCAGCCCGGTCAGCTCGTCGACGGCGTAGAGGGTCTTCTCCATGTCGCTGACCGGCTCGACGTCGGAGCAGATGCCCCACCCGTGGCTGACGGCGGCGCGGACCAGCCGCTCCGGCCAGCCGCGCTCCGCCAGGATCTCGCCGGTCTTGGTGCAGTGCTGGTCGGGGAACCGCTCGTAGTCGAGGTCGTGGATCAGCCCGACCACGCCCCACTCGTCCTCGTCGGCGCCGGCCTTGCGGGCGAAGTGCCGCATCACCGCCTCCACCGCCAGGGCGTGCTTGATGAGGTTTTCGCCGGCGTTGTACTCCCTCAGCAGGGCAAACGCCTGGTCGCGCGCGGGAACGTCACCTTCCATCGCCCGGTCTCCTGATTCGATCGACCCGCAGGCATTCTACTCCCCTCGCCCCCCCGGCGAAAGGGCCGCCCGGGCCGCCCGAGACTATTGCACCCGCCCGCACCAGAGCCTAGAAAGGAGGCCAGGATACCGAGAGAAAGGAGCCGCACATGATCCGAACCGGTGTAATCGTGGCGCTCGTCTGGGGGCTGTTGAGCAGCGGCTCGGCGGGAGCGGGGGCCGTGGAAGAGAAGCTGGCGGAGGTGGCCGGGACGTTCGGGCCGCCGGTGATGTGGGTGCCGAAGCCGGCGGCGGCGCCGGTCATCGACGGCAAGCTCGACGACGACGCCTGGCGCCAGGCGCGCCCGGTGACGCTGCGGTTCCTGACCGGGCGGAGGGAGACGCCCGCCGCCGGCACCGCCGCCCGCGTGCTGGCCGACGAGAAGTGCATCTACTTCGGCGTGACCTGCGCCGAGCCTGACCCCGAGCGGATCATCGCCGCCGGAACCGGCCGCGACGGCGGGCTGTGGAACGGCGACACCGTCGAGTTCTTCCTGGACCCCGGGCATAAGTCCCGGCGCTCCCGGTACGCCCACGTCATCGTCAACCCGGCCGGACTGATCTACGACAGCAAGGACGGGCGGAAGGAGTGGAACGCCGAGCTGTCCGTGAAGGTCGGGCGGTCCGCCGGCGGGTGGACGGTCGAGCTGGCCGTGCCCATGAACGACCTCGCCGTCGCCGGGGCGATCCCGAAGGTCTGGGGCCTGAACATCAACCGCCAGCGCCCGGAGCTGGGCGTGGTCGCGCCGGTCCGGGGCATCACCTCCACGGCCGTGACGCTGAAAGAGCCCAAGAAATACCGCGAGGGCGAGGACACCGCCTGGTCGCCGACGGACTGCTACTCCAGCCACATCACCCAGCGCTTCGGCCACGCCGTCCTGGAAGTCGGCAGCGCGGACGTCGCGGCGCCGGCCAAGCTCTTCGAGGTCATCTACCGCAACGACTTCGACGACGGCAAGACCGCCGGCTGGAGCCGCGTGAAGATCGCGGAGGAGAACTTCCGCGGGAAGGGGCGGTGCATCGCCCCGGCCACCGGCAGCGGGGCGATCCAGTTCACCCGCTCGCTGAGCCGGCTGGACGACGTGTACCTGGTCATGGCCTTCAAGATGCCTCGCAGCGGCCGGCTGTACTACTACGGGCGAGCGCCGGACAACGAGCAGTGCGAGGCGGACTTCCACATGGTGTGGATGACCCCCGCCGCCGCGACGGCGCGCAAGTGGCCGGGGCTGTTCGACTACGACACCCACGGCAGCATGATGGCGTGGAAGAGCCACGGCCGGCGGCGAACCTGGCCCGGGCCGTGGGACATGATGACCGGGCACTTCTCCGAGCCCAGCATCGGCTCCGTCATGCAGCCGGGACCGACTGGTGCATCCTCCGGACCCACCTGGGCACGCTCCGCCGACAGCGCGGGCAGAACGTCGTCCCCATATCCCAGAACTACCCGCGCGGGCTCACCTTCGCGACCGGCGGACCGTACCTCATCGACGAGTTCGTCGTCTTTCGCGGCATGGACGTCCAGCCTCCCGAGCGGCCGGCGGGCGTGGCCGTCAAGAAGCAAGCCGACAAGCTCCTCGTCTCATGGCACCGCGCAAAGGACAACACCCTCACCGCCTACTATCGCGTCCTGGCCGGCGGGAAGAAGCTGGCAGAGACGCACCGACTCAGCGCGGAGCTGAAGGCGGCCGACGCCGCGGGCAAAGACATAACCATCGTAGCCGTTGACCTTTACGAAAACGCCTCGCCGCCGTCCGCCCCCGTCCGCGGGCTGCGGTGACGCCGCAGTCCGACGGAAACCCCACCTGGCAGCCCAAGAATGCCCAGGACAACCGAAAGAAGAACAGGAGAACAGGTGAGCAGGAGACCGCAGGCGAGCAAGGTGCCAATTCCCGAGCGTTCAGAGCCATTTCGGCGAGTGGGTTCGATCTGGTGTTCTCCTGCTCTGCTGCTCGCCTGCTCCGCAGCCCGTTCCTCAACGGGCTGCTAGGGAGAACATCATCATGTGGACATGGAAAAACTGGATCGTCTTCTCGCTCCCGTTCCTGCTGGCGGGCGCCGGCGTGCTCCTCTGGCTGGTCTTCCTACGCAAGACCCTCCGGGCCAGGCTGCGGATGCAGAAGCAGCTCCGCGAGGACCCCGACATCAACGAGTGGCTGGTCGTCTTCGGGTGGAGCCGAAAGGTCCTCTACATCCCCGTCATCCTGGTCTCGGTCCTCGCCGGCGTGGTCATGATGATCCAGGAAAGCGGCGTCCGGCTCGCACTGGACCCCCACCTCGTCGGCGGCGTCTGGCTGGCGGTGTTCTTCCTCAACTTCCTCATCGACGAGTACGAGCTGAGCGTCAAGGTCCTGCTCATCCTGGTGCTGTGCGTGCTGGTGCTGTTCTTGTGGCTGGCCTTCCTGGGCTGGGTCACGCCCTTCCTGCGGTTCTTCCGCCGCCTGCGGTTCAGCGTCAACGGGCTGGGCTACCTCCTCGTCGCCGCCATCCTGACCATGGCCATCGCGATCGCCTGGATCCGCGGGCTCTTCTACTACGTGGCCATCACCCCCAACTACCTCAACATCCAGGTCGGCCCCACCGAGACCGGCGAGCAGGTCTCCCGCGAGGAGTACAGCACCCGCGTGGACACCGGCGACTTCCTCGAGCGCCTCCTGGGCTTCGGGCGGATCATCATCACCTTCGCCGACCAGCGACGACAGCCGATCATGCTCCTCGTTGGGCGCATCGGCTCGCGGGCCGCCAAGCTCGAGAGCATCCGAGGCAAGCTCGTCCTCGACCGCCACCAGCCCGAACGCGAAGGCGACCCCTGAGCGTTCGGAACAGGGCTTGCAGGCAAGCCCTTGACATTCGATGTCAAGGGCAAGCCGTGCCACCCGGCCTGCTCGCTTCAGCAAGCAGGGGCCCTCACCGGCGCCTTCGCCGCATCAAGGCAATCCCGCCCAGGGCAAGGATCGCCAGGCAGGCGGGCTCGGG
>CAZNSB010000556.1:0-3654 GCA_964575155.1 uncultured Planctomycetaceae bacterium
CCTTGTAAAACAACAACCGGGCCTCGCAATCACCGCCCAAACTGTTGAAGATGGGGCACACTGCTCGCAGGCGGCGACCACGGCATTGATCCTGCGGATCATCTCCGGCGGGGAGACGCCGGCGGGGACCTGCTGGTTGAGGACGACCACGTCGGCGGCGCGGGCGGTGCGGGCGAGTCGGTCGGCCAGGGCCCGGGCGGTCTCGGGGGCGAGCGCGTTGAACCCGCCGAAGTCGATGCGATTCTGCTCGGCCTCGCCGAGGTGGGGCTTGGCGTAGACCATGGTCTGCCAGTCGGGCTTCCCGGCGAGCATGCCGGAGCAATCGACGTGCAACGCGCCGAGCATCTCCAGCATAAGCCGGCCGAAGAGGTCCGCGCCCGCCAGCCCGACGGCGTGGACTTCCCCCACGCCAAGGGCCGCCAGGTTGGCGACGATGTTGCCGGCCGCGCCCAGGCTGTAGCGCTGCTGCCGGACGCGGCGGACCGGCAGTTGCGTCTCCACCGACAGCTCCCCCTCGTCCGGGTCGATGTCCCAGTAGGCATCCAGGCAGAAGTCGCCGAAGACGGCCACCCGCCCGCGGGGGATGGCCTGCAGGCAGGCCTGAAGCCAATGTTCCTGCTCGGCGGAAGAGCTCATTTCGGCGGGCTCGGCTGCATGACCAGCACCCAGTCCTGCATGGTGGGCTGGTAGGGGACGTTCCAGTCGCCGCGGGCGTCGGGCTGGATGTCGCCGATGGGGTGCTCGGCGCCGGTGCGGGGATCGAAGAAGAAGCCGGCGTACCGGGCGTCCGGCTCGATGCCCGTGACCTTCAGGGGCGGGCCCCACGGCACGGTGGGGCGCCACAGGTAGATCACGCGGAGCTGGGCGGGGATGCCGGCGGCATAGGCGGCGAAATAGTCGTCCGGGCCCGCGGCGGGCTCGATCCATTCCTGGTGCGGCTCGAAGCGCCACCACGGATAGCGCTCCAGCAGCCCCTTGGCGATGCCGAGCTGCCCCGAGCCGGGAAGGCGGCAGGCGTCCTCCCAGGGCGTCTGGCCCCAGTTGCCGCCGTGGGGCGACGGGCCGAAGGGCCGCTCGCGCGTGTTCACCTGCCAGAGCCCGTTGGCCCCGTAGGTGTGCCCCGCCGCTCCGGAGAGCATCCCGCCCCAGAACGCCAGCCGCTGGACCTCGTCGGAAGTGCCGTGCAGGATGCCTTCGTAGCAGGTCTCGCCGACCACCACGGGCATGGTCGGCTCCCGGCGGCGGCTGTAGGCGACCTGGGCCATGTTGTTGGGGATGCTGTGGTGCCCGGCGTGGCCGGTCTGGAGCATGTCGAAGTCGAGGACGCTTTCGTCTTGAACCTGGTCTCGGCCGCGGTGGTTGGGGTGGATCGTCACCGGCCGGCGGAAGGGATCGATGCGGCGGACGTACCGGCCCAGCTCGGACCAGCCGGCGATCTGCTCGTCGCGTGCCCGGTGGGCCTGTTCCGGGTCGGCGCCCGGTCTGGCCTTCAGGTCGTAGTAGGGCATCGACGCCTCCCCGGCGAGGCACCAGAGGACCGGGTGGCTCCCCCAGCGGGCGATGAGGTACCGCCAGTGCCGCTTGATCTTCTCGACGCCCATCGGCGGCAGGTAGTATCCCCAGCATCCGACGATGCACGGCACGAGCCCCGAGCGGACCAGCCAGCCGATGCGGAGGTCGGCCATGTCGAAGTACCCCGGGTTGACGCGGGCGAAGTCTTTCTCCCAGGGACCGCCCGCCTCGTTGTCGCAGCGCGGGTCCAGCGGCGGCACGTCGGGGTACAGCCCGGCGACGATCTGGATGACGCTGAAGCCCTTGGCGGCCCGGTCGGCCGTGAGCCGCTGGAAGTCCTCCGGCCAGCGGAGCCTCCGCGCCAGGCCCATCCACCACGTATCGCCCAGCCAGAAGAACGGGGTGCCGTCGGCGTGCTCGAAGTGGCGGCGGTCGGCCGAGACTTGCAGCGGGCCCCGGGCCAGCAGCGGGTTCCCGCCGGCGTAAGGCGAGGCCTCCAGGCTGCCCTCCCGGCCGTGGAGGTCGGCGTTGGCGGCGTCGGAGCAGACCGTCTGGAACCGGTAGGGCCCCGGGGTCGGCGGGGCGAAGCGGACCCGCCATTCGTTGCCGCCGGCCCAGAAGGCGGGCACGCGCCACGACCCGCCGGGCGAGGTGAAGACGACGTCCAGCTCGACTTCGTTGAACGGGTCGGCGTAGGCCTTGCCGGAAAGGTACGCCCATTCCGCTGGCTGGTTCTGTACGGCGTGGATGACCTGGGCCATCTCCGTGTCCTTTTCGCAGGAAGCCGGGCGCGCCGCCCTTGCCTAGTCTTCCATCCTTTCGGCGAAGCCGAGGTTCTTGAAGAGGTACAGCCCGTCCTTGCCGGGGGCGACGACGTCCAGCCGGCCGGTGCCGTCCAGGTCCGCCACCTGGAAGAAGATGCCGCACCCGGTGCCTTCGCCCGGCGGGCCGTAGTCGATGACCTGCTTGGCGAAGCCCTCGGAAGTCCACTTGAAGTAGTAGATGCCGACGGGGTCGCCGGAGCCGGGGTCGTGGCCGCAGTGGGCGCGGTAGCGTTTTCCGGTGATCAGCTCGCAGGCCCCGTCGCCGTCGATGTCGGCCCAGATGAGGTCGTGGTACTGGCTGTTGACGGGGTCGATGGGGTGCTTGATCCACCGGCGTGTCTTGCCGTCGCGGCGCTGCTCCCACCAGTCGAGCCCGTATCCGTGTCCCTGGCCGACGATGAGGTCGTTGGCCCCGTCGCCGTTGACGTCGACGACGAGGATGGGCACGCTGGCCGAGCCCAGGTCGAAGTCGTCGTGGAAGGTCCACTCGCCCTCGAGGCCCTCGGGCGGCGCCTCCAGCCAGCCCTTGGCCAGGACGAAGTCGCCGCGCCCGCTGCCGGAAATGTCGCCGAAGCCCAGCCCGTGGCCCTGGGGGCCGTCCCAGATCTTGTGGGCGGCGAACCGCCCCGTGCCCCGCCCGCGGGCGTCGGTGACGAGCTTGTAGACCACAAGGGGCCCGCCGGGGGTGTTCGGGACGACCTCGACCTGCCCGTCCCCGTCCACGTCCCACGCCCGGGTCGACTCGATGTTGCCGCACTCAGCGATGACGTGCTCGGGCCAGGGCTTCTCGCGGTCGCCGGCGGGGTTCTCTCGCCAGCGGAGCGTGTTGCCCCACCACCCGCCGGTGATGAAGTCCGTGTACCCGTCGCCGTTGACGTCGAGGGGTATGGTGGAGAAGTCGTCGTAGTACTCCCCGTGGGCGGGGACGTCGCCGACGGGGCACTTCCGGTCGAAGCTCGGGCCGGGGTACCACCAGGCCCCGCTGACGATGTCGAGGTTGCCGTCGTTGTCGACGTCGAAGACGCCGGCGGACTCGTAGCGCTCGTGGGCGATGAGGATTTTCCTGAATCTCACGGGCGGCATGGGGTTTCTCCCGGCCGGCGGCGGGGCGGGGTCACCGGCGCCGGCGCATGCGGATGTAATCGCGTGCGATCTTGAGGTCCTCGACGGCCTCGGCGGCGTCGCAGGGGGGGGCGATCTCGCCCTGGCAGACCCTGACGAAGTTGATGGCCTGCTGTTTCATCGCGTCGGCCCAGGGCAGGGTCGGGAAGCTCCGCCGGGGGGTGGTCTCCTTGCCGGGGTCCCGGTAGACCTCCAC